>NZ_JBMNDS010000138.1:0-14375 GCF_052543295.1 Streptomyces sp. SAS_270 | reverse complement strand
CCCCCCCCCCCCCCCCCCCCCCCCCCCCCCCCCCCCCCCCCCCCCCCCCCCCCCCCCCCCCCCCCCCCCCCCCCCCCCCCCCCCCCCCCCCCCCCCCGGCCCCGTCCCCGTTCCCCCCATCCCCCGCGACCCCCGTGCGCGGTGGCTGTCCGGTGGTCCGTCAGTCGGTGGCGATCGCGTTCAGTACGTTCATCCGGCCCGCCCGGAAGGCCGGGACCAGGGCGGCGAACAGGCCCACGAAGGCCGAGCCGATGAAGACCCCGATGATCGTCGGCCAGGGGATCTCCAGGATGCCCAGGCCTTCCAGCGCCAGGAGCTTCTGGGCGGTCGCCCCCCAGCCCATTCCGAGGCCGAGGCCGAGCAGTGCGCCGAAGAGCGCGATGACGACCGACTCCAGGCGGATCATGCGGCGCAGCTGGCGGCGCGACATCCCGATGGCCCGCATCAGGCCGATCTCGCGCGTCCGCTCCACCACCGACAGGGCGAGGGTGTTCACGACGCCGAGGACCGCCACGATGATCGCCAGGGCGAGGAGGCCGTAGACCATGTTCAGCAACTGGCCGACCTGGTCCTTCAGTTCCTGCTTGTAGTCGGTCTGGTCGCGGACGTCGTACTGCGGGTACTGCTCCATGGCCTTCTTCAGGGCCGCGTACGCCTGCTTCTCCTGGCCCTTCTTGGCCTCGGCGAACATGATCACGTTCGGCGGGATCCGGTCCTTGGGGAGGTACTTCGCCATGGTCGTGAGGCTGATGTAGCGCGCGCCCTGGTCGAAGACCGAGTCGTCGTCGGTGACCGCGGCGACCTTGAGCTTCGCCGTGCGGCCGCCCTTGAAGGCGACGGTCATGGTGTCGCCGACGTGCACGCCGTGCTTCTTGGCGTAGTCCGAGCCGACCGACATCGCGTCGCTGCCGTAGGCCGCGGTCAGCTTGCCCTCGGTCGTCTCACGGCGCAGGTCGCTGGCGTACGTCGGGTCGGCGGCCGTGACCTCGCTGTCCTCCGTCGTTCCGTCCGGGGAGGTCAGCTTGGCCTGGATCTCCTTGTAGCGGGTGACGTGCGCCAGGCCGGGTGAGGCCTGCATGGCCTTCTCGGCCTGCGGCACGATCCGCTGGTTGCCCTCGACGATGAAGTCCGCACCGACCGACTTGTCTAGCTGGTCGGTCGCCGAGGCGACCATCGAGGCGCCGACCACGGAGAGACAGGCGACCAGCGCGAGGCCGATCATCAGGGCCGCGCCGGTGGCGCCGGTGCGGCGCGGGTTGCGCAGGGCGTTGCGCTCGGCCATCCGGCCCACGGGGCCGAACATCCGCAGCAGGACCGCGCTGATGACGCGGACCACACCGCCCGCGAGCAGCGGGCCGATGATCACGAACCCGATCAGGGTCAGCACGACACCCGCGCCGAGGACCAGGGAGCCGTCGCTCGCCTTCTTGGCGGTGGCCGCCATGTAGAGGGCGGCGGTACCGGCGCCGGTGAGAAGCAGGCCGATCAGACCGCGGACGAGACCGGCCTTGCCGTCGGCAGGCGTACCGGCGTCGCGCAGTGCCGCCATCGGGGAGACCTTGCCGGCGCGGCGGGCGGGGAGGTAGGCGGCGAGGACGGTGACGACGATGCCGAGCAGCAGGCCGACCACCGGGGTGGCCGTCTTGACCGTCAGGTCGTCGGTGGAGAGGTTCATGCCCATCGAGGACATGAGTTTCATCAGGCCGACCGCGATGCCGACACCCGCGCCGACTCCGAGGATCGAGCCGATGACGCCGAGCAGGGTCGCCTCGACCAGTACGGACCGGTTGATCTGCTTGCGGGAGGAGCCGATCGCCCGCATCAGGCCGATCTCGCGGGTGCGCTGGGCGACGAGCATCGAGAAGGTGTTGATGATCAGGAAGATGCCGACCAGGAACGCGATGCCGGCGAAGCCGAGCATGGCGTACTTGATGACGTTCATGAACTGGCCGACGCCCTTGCGGTTCTCGTCGGCGTTCTCCTTCTGCGTCTGCACCTTGAGCGCACCGGCGTCGGAGAGGGAGGAGATGACGTTCTGCTTGAGCCGCGTGTCGCTCACGCCCTGTGCGGCCGTGATGTTGATGTGCGTGAACCGGCCGGTGGCGCCGAGGAGTTCGCGCTGCGAGGTGGCGGTGTCGAAGTAGACGACGGCGGCACCGGGGTTGGTCACCTTGAAGGAGGCGATGCCGACGATCTTCGCCTTGAAGTCACCGGTGACGGCGATGGTGCGCAGCTCGTCACCCATCTTGAGGTGGTGCTTGTCGGCGGTGTCGGAGTCGACCATCACCTCGGTGGGACCGCGCGGGGCATGGCCCTGGGTGATCTCCATCGAACGCAGGTCGTTCTTCGTCCAGTTGCCCGCGATGGTCGGGGCGCCGTTGCTGGACCCCATGTTCTTGTTGTCGCTGTTGACGACGGTCACGTTCATCGAACTGACGGCGCCCTCGGCGGACTTGACGCCCTGCACCTTCTTCGCCTGCGTAAGGACGGAGGCGGGCAGCGACTCGGGCTTGCCGTTCTGCGGGGTGTCGTCGCTCTTGGCCGTCTTCGGCAGGACCGTGACGTCGGAAGAGGTCACGGCGAACAGCTTGTCGAACGTCGTGTTCATCGTGTCGGTGAACACGAGGGTGCCGCAGACGAACGCCACCGACAGCAGGACCGCGACGGCGGAGAGTGCCATGCGCCCCTTGTGCGCGAAGAAGTTGCGCATCGAGGTCTTCAGGACGGTGTTGGCACTCATGACGTACGTCCCCGGGCGTCGAAGTCCTTCATGCGGTCCAGGACGGCGTCGGCGGTGGGCCGGTACATCTCGTCGACGATGCGGCCGTCGGCGAGGTAGAGGACGCGGTCCGCGTACGAGGCGGCCACCGGGTCGTGCGTGACCATCACGATGGTCTGGCCGAGCTCGTCGACGGAGCGGCGCAGGAAGCCGAGGACCTCGGCGCCGGCGCGCGAGTCGAGGTTTCCGGTCGGCTCGTCACCGAAGATGATCTCGGGCCGTGCGGCGAGCGCCCGCGCCACGGCGACGCGCTGTTGCTGACCGCCGGAGAGCTGCGTCGGCCGGTGCTTGAGCCGGTCCTTGAGGCCGACCGTCTCGACGACCTGCTGCAGCCAGCCCTGGTCGGGCTTGCGGCCCGCGATGTCCATGGGGAGCGTGATGTTCTCCAGGGCGTTGAGCGTGGGCAGCAGGTTGAACGCCTGGAAGATGAAGCCGATCCGGTCCCGGCGCAGCTGGGTGAGCTTCTTGTCCTTGAGACCGGTGATCTCGGTCTCGTCGAGGTGGATCTGCCCGCTGGTCACGGTGTCGAGTCCGGCGAGGCAGTGCATCAGCGTGGACTTGCCGGACCCCGAGGGGCCCATGATCGCGGTGAACTGACCGCGGGCGATGTCCACGTCGATGTGGTCGAGGGCGACGACGCGGGTCTCACCGGACCCGTACGCCTTCACGACCTGCCGCGCCCGTGCGGCAACGGCCGTACGCCCTCCAGTGCCCCCGTGCCTGGTGATGGTCACAGCCGATGTCACGGTACGTCTCCTATGTCGGTCAACAGATGGTTCACGTGCGCTGGTTACGTCATTGAGTCTGGTCGTCGCGGGGGTCCTGCGCGCTGGTGCTCAGCGCAGTCTTTTGCTGGGGAAAACCCCACCCCCGTGGGTCGGGTGCGCCGCCCCCCAGCGGCATAAAGCCAGGTTAAGGACGGGCCCCGCCCCTTCTCGTCCTCCGACGGGACGAACCCTCCCCGAGCCGTAGTACGGAGATACCCCTAGGGGCCCTCCACCGCCGGGTGGAGCCGTTCTCGGGGTTCGGTCCACCCTCCGGTCCACAAAGGCTCCACCCTCCCGCCGCGTGAGGGGCAAGTGAGAAGGTGGTCGACGGAGATGGATGCAGGGGGAAGGAATCCGGTGGCTCAGGGGGACACGGACATACCGGCCGCGCGGACCGGCGCACCGGCGGACGACCGGGCCGAGGCCCGCCGCCGCCGCGCGGTGGTCGCCGCGCTCATGCTCGCGATGGCGCTGGCCGCGCTCGACTCCACCATCGTGTCGACCGCCGTACCGCAGATCGTCGGCGACCTCGGCGGCTTCTCCGTCTTCTCCTGGCTGTTCTCCGGCTATCTGCTCGCCGTGACGGTCACGCTCCCGGTGTACGGCAAGCTCTCCGACACCTTCGGCCGCAAACCGGTGTTGGTGGCGGGCGCGGGCGTCTTCCTCGTCGGCTCGCTGCTGTGCGCGACGGCCTGGAACATGGCCGCGCTCATCGCCTTCCGGGTCGTCCAGGGCCTGGGCGGCGGCGCCCTCCAGGGCACGGTGCAGACGCTCGCCGCGGACCTCTACCCGCTGAAGGAACGCCCGAAGATCCAGGCCAAGCTGTCCACCGTGTGGGCGACGTCGGCGGTCGCGGGTCCCGCGCTGGGCGGAGTGCTCGCGACGTACGCCGACTGGCGCTGGATCTTCCTCGTCAACCTGCCCGTCGGCGCACTCGCCCTGTGGCTGATCGTCCGCCATCTGCACGAGCCCCGGCGCTCGGCCGTCCGCAGGCCGCGCATCGACTGGGCGGGCGCCCTGGCCGTCTTCGCCTGCGGCGGCGTCCTGCTGACCGCGCTGGTGCAGGGCGGGGTGGCATGGGCCTGGCTGTCCGCCCCCTCGCTCGCCCTGTTCGGTACGGGACTGGCGCTCGTCGGGGTGGTCGTGGCCGTCGAGCGGCGGGCCGCGGAGCCGATCATCCCGGGCTGGGTGTGGCGGCGGCGCACGATCGCCGCGGTCAATCTCGCTCTGGGCGCACTGGGGCTGCTGATGGTCGCGCCGACGGTCTTCCTGCCGACGTACGCGCAGGCGGTGCTCGGGCTCGCGCCGATCGCCGCCGGATTCGTGCTCTCCGTATGGACGTTGAGCTGGCCGGTGGCCGCCGCGCTCAGCCAGCACGTGTACCGGCGCATCGGCTTCCGCAACACCGCGATGCTCGGCATCGGCACGGCCACGCTGCTGCTGCTCGCCTTCCCCTTCCTGCCCTACCCCGGCGAGCCGTGGCAGCCCGCCCTATTGATGCTGCTGCTCGGCGGCGCCCTCGGCCTCTTCCAACTCCCGCTCATCATCGGCGTGCAGTCGACCGTCGGCTGGGACGAGCGCGGCACGACCACCGCGTCCGTCCTCTTCTGCCGGCAGACCGGGCAGACGATGGGCGCGGCCCTCTTCGGCGCCGTCGCCAACGGGGTGCTCGCCACCCGGCTCGGCGGGGCGGGCGATCTCGACTCGGTCACCCGCGCCCTGGACGCGCCGGGCGCCGCCACCGACTCGCTGCGCCACGCGGTCGCCGACGCCGTGCACGCCGTCTACCTCGGCGCGGCCTGCGCGGCCGGACTCGCCTTCCTCGTCCTGCTGCTGGTGGCCCCGCGACGCTTTCCGGTGCTGCCGCACCCGGAGGACTGAGGACGGACCGAACGGTTGCGGTGCGGATCTCCGAGCGGGTGCTGTACGGATCCCGGCTCCCTGTCGCTCACGTTTCCGTCACGAACGTCGGCCGGCCCTGGCTGTAAACGCCGGTAACACCGCAGGTCAGGGCAGTTTGCCGAAGTAAGCGCATACCGACCACTCAGTTTGCTGAAACCTTCCCATCGCCTGCTACCTACGAGTAGCGTGCGTCGCTCACCCCCCCAGCTCCCTGCGGTCCGCACCGGACCCGAGCCCTCGCAAGGAGAAACGGGATGGCAGACGCGTTCTCGTCCCCCGACCACCGCTCGCCCTACAACCCCGCCCACTCCCCACCCCCGTACACCACCTATCCCTGGCAGCCGCCGCCGACGGAGCCGACGAGGCAACGCCACCCCCGCCGGCCCGCCCTCGGCCACCACAGTGACCTGCGCCTGCTGCGCACCGCCTACCGCCGGCAGCGGCGCGTGGCCACGTTCACCGCGCTCGGCTACTTCACGCTCTTCCTGATCCTGTCCGCGTTCGCACCGTCCTTCATGACGAGCACCGTCTCCGGCGGGCTGTCCATGGGGCTGCTGCTCGGACTGATCCAGGTCCCGGTCACCTGCCTGGCGATCGGGCTGTACGAGTACACGGCCCGGCACGGCGTCGACCCGATCGCCGACCGCATCCGCAAGCAGGCCGAACTGGACGCCAAGCGGGAGGCCGCACGATGACCGCACCCGCCGCTGTCACGGCACACGTCGCACAGGTCGCACCCGCCGCACCCACCGGACACCTGGCCGAACACCTGAGTGCCGGCCTGCCCGGCGGGCTGACCGGGTTCAGCAGTTCGGGGCAGGCGATGTCGCTGGTCGCCTTCACCACGGTCGCCACCATCACGCTGCTGCTGTGCGTGATGACCGGCCCCGACCGCGACGACCTCGACGAGTTCTACACGGGCTACGGCTCGCTCTCACCCCTGCGCAACGGCCTTGCCATCGCCGGGGACTACATCTCCGCGGCGACCGTGCTCGGCACGGGCGGGGTCATCGCGCTCGCGGGCTACGACGGTGTCGTCCTCGCCCTGAGCACCGCCCTGTCCCTGATGCTGCTGATGTTCCTGCTGGCCGAACCCCTGCGCAACGCGGGCCGGTTCACCATGGGCGACGCGCTCGCCCGCCGGATGCCGGGCCGCGCCGTGCGCATCACGGCGTGCGCCACGACCATCGCCGCGCTGCTGCCGCTCATGCTCGTCCAACTCGCCGGCACGGGCGATCTGTTGGCATTCATCCTCGGCTTCTCCAGCGACGCCCTGAAGACCGGGTGCATCGTCGGGATCGGCGCGCTGATGATCAGCTACGCGGCGATCGGCGGCATGAAGGGCACCGCCCTCATCCAGATCATGAAGATCGTGATGCTGCTCGGCTCCGGCACACTGGTGGCCGCCCTGATCCTCAGCCGCTTCGGCTGGGACCCGGGCGCGCTGTTCGCCGCCGCCTCCAACAACAGCGGAGTGGGTCCGGCGTTCCTGCACTCGGGGCTGGAGTTCACGGGCGGCTCCTACCCCCGGCTGGACATGGTCAGTTCGGAGCTGACGATCGTGGTCGGCGGCGCCTGTCTGCCGCACATCACCATGCGCATGTACACCGCGGGAAGCGCCCGCCAAGTCCGCCGCTCGCTGTCCTGGGCCGTCCCGTGCGTGGCCCTGTTCGTCCTGGTCATCACGGTCGTCGGCTTCGGCGCGACCGCACTGATCGGGCGCGCGGCGATCGCGGGCGCCGACCCGCAGGGCAACACGGCGTATCTGCTGGGCTCGCGGGCCGCGTTCGGGCCGGACGTGTCGACGGCGGAGGCGTTCCTCTTCACCACCGTCACCGCGGCGATCTTCCTCACGCTGCTCGCCTCGGTCGCCGGAATGATCCTGGCCTGCGCCAACTCCCTAGCCCACGACGTCTTCGCGAGCGGAACGCGGCCGACCTCACCGCGCCGCGAGATGACCCTCGCCCGTCTGTCGGCCCTCGCGGTCGGCGTCACCGCGATCCTGCTGGCCACCCTCGTCCAGCACACCAACCTGCAGGCCCTGGTCACGCTCTCGTTCTGCCTGGGCGCGTCCGCCATAGCACCGGCCCTGGTCTACGGCCTCTTCTGGCGCCGCTACACCCGAACGGGCCTGCTGGCCACCCTGATCGGCGGCACGGTCAGCGTCCTCGTCCTGATGACCGGCACCAACCTGGTCTCGGGCTCACCGTTCTCCGCCTTCCCCGACGCCGACTTCAACTGGTACCCCTTCACCACCACCGGCCTTGTCTCCGTCCCGCTCGGCTTCGCGTTCGGCTGGCTGGGCACGATCGCCTCCGGCCACCGCAAGGCGGAGGAGCAACGGCACCAGTACGAGGCGGTGGAGGGCTGGATCCTGGCAGGAGCCGTACGAAGGAGCGAGTGACCCCGGGCGCCGCGGCGGTGCTCCGGTCTACTCGGCCGGGGCCCGCCCGGTCAGGGTCGTGAGGCTGGTCCGTACGTGATCCATGTGGGCGCTCACGTCGTCCCAGGTCTCGCCGTGCTCGCGCAGCACCCGCTCGGTCTCCCGGTGGATCCGCTCCTCGCGCACCCGGGCCTCGGCCAGCAGTTCGGCGGCGCGGGCCTCGGCGTCCTCCTGGCGGTGCCGGGCCGACTCCTCGGCCTCGGCGAGGGCACGCCGGGCCTCGTCGAGGCCGGCCTCGGCACGCGCCACGAGCTCCACATGGCGCGCGTCGAGGCCGGCCTCCCGCTCGACCGCGGCACGCTCCGCCTCCTCCAGGCGCTGCTCGTGCTCCTTCTCCTGATCGGCGAGCAGCCCTTCCGTGCGCCGGCGCACCTCGCGCAGCGCGGCCAGCGCCTCGCCGCGGCCCTCCTTCACGTCGCGACGGGCCGAGATCCGCATCTCGTCGGCCTCGGCGCGGGCCACCAGCAGCCGCTGCCGGGCGCGCTCCTCGGCGTCACCGCGCACCGCGTCGGCCTCCGCCCGCGCCTCGTCGCGCACCCGGCGCCCCGCCTCCTCGGCCTCCGCCACGACCAGCCGGGCATCGCGGCGCCCCTGCTCCACGACCGCCGCGGCCTCCTCCTCGCCGAGCTGGAAGATCCTGCGGGCGCGCTCCCCCAGTTCCTCGTACGTCTGCGGACCGAGTCCCGCCACGACCTCCCGCAGCCGCCCCGCCTCCGCGTCCATGTCCTTGGCCAGCACGGTCAGCCGCGCCGCCCGCTCCCACGCCGCGTCCCGGTCCAGCGAGAGCCCGGCGGCGTACGCCTCCACCTGCTCGGGCCGGTAACCACGCCCCCGCACGACCACGAAGCCGTGCGGCGACACCGATGCACCGCTCATCGAGGGACCCCTCTCCGAACCAGACGAACCCGACCTGAACGAATCCGGCCTGAACGAAATGACTATTTCGCGCACATCTTGATGGATCGCACGGAAGTGTGCATAACGCGACACTCCGCCCATCAGTCACGGTCAGGATGCGCACACAAAAGGGCGGGTCCGGTCATATGACCGGGCCCGCCCCTGAGAGGCAGTCACCTCGACGTCACAGCAGGCCGTCCCACATCTGCTCCAGCAGGACAGACCACCAGGACTCCGGGGAACCCAGGGCCGCCGGGTCGAGGGACGCGAGCTGGGCCTGGAAGTCGACGGTCCAGCGGCCCGCCTGCTCCTGGTTGAGACCGAAGCGCAGCCGCCACATACGGCCGAGCAGCGCGAGGCAGCGGGCGAACTCGGGCAGGCCCGTGTTCACGAACTGCGGCGGCACCGGGGCTCCGCCCGGACCCGCCTCCACCGGCACGGCCACGATGTTCGCCGTGCCGTACTGAACGCAGATCGCCTTGCCGAAGTCGCTGCCCATGACCAGGTACGAGCCCGCGTCCGCGGCGGGCTGCACCCCGCGCTCCTGCGCCATCTCGGCCAGCGTCGGCACCGGACGGCCCGGCTGGGCCTGCGCCCAGAAGAACGGGCCCATGTCGGCCGGAAGACCGGCCACCACCAGCGTGTGCGCCACGATGTTGGGCACACCCTGGCGGGAGACGGCGGCCTGGTCGAACCGGAAGACGCCCGGTCCGAACGCCCCCACCAGCTCCTGGCCGATCGCCTCCGGCGGGATCGGCGGCGCCGGCTGCACCGGCGGAATCGGCGCACGCACCGGCGCCGGACGCGCCGGACCGTCCGCGACCTGATGCAACTCACCCTGGTGCGCGATCAGTTGGTGCATGCCCTGCTGACGGCTCGCGTGATCGGTGCCGTACGGCGCGATGCTGGTGATCCGCGCCTGCGGCCAGCTCTCCCGGATCATCCGCGCGCAATACGCGCCCGGCAGCTCGCACGACTCCAACTCCGTGTGCAGCTCAAGCACTTGCTGCGGCGGCACGTTCATCGCACGCAGCTCGTGCAGGATCTGCCACTCCGGGTGCGGAGTGCCCGGCGCGGAGCGGCGGATGAGCTGCTGCTCGGAGCCGTCCTGCGCGCGGTAGCGCAGCACGGCCTGGTAGCCGGGGCCCACGATCGGCTGCCCGACGGGCGGCTGCGGATAGCCGTACGCCGGCTGCTGCTGCCCCGGGAAGGGCTGACCGGGCAGCGGCTGAGGCGCTTGCGGCGGCGGGGGCACGCCGGGGCCGCCGACGGGCGGACCGACCTGCGGGCCGGCCAGCATCGTCGCCGCGTGATGGACGTTGCCCGCTGGCGGGGCGCCCGGGACACCCGGGGCGCCACCGGGGGTTCCCGGCGCGTGCGGCGGCTGAGGCGCGCCGGGGCCGCCGACGGCAGGACCGGCCAGCATCGTCGCCGCATGGTGGACACCACCGGCAGGCGTACCCCCGGGAGGCTGCGGAGCGGCGGGCTGACCCGGAGCACCGGGAGCACCGGGAGCACCCGGCGGCAGGGGCGCGCCCGGGCCGCCGACGGCAGGACCGGCCAGCATCGTCGCCGCGTAATGGGCATCACCGGCAGGCGGCTGCGGAGCGGCGGGCCCACCCGGCGCCCCGGGCCCGTCCGGGCCGAGCTGAGAGACGAGTTGGGTCGGGACGTACCCGCCCGCCGGGGTGCCCGGAGCGCCGGGCCCGGACGGCGGCGGCGTACTGCCCGGCCGCACACCCGGCGTTCCCGGGGCGCTCGGCGGCGGCGGCGCACCCGCACCGGCGCCCCGCGCCCGCGGCGGGGCCTGCGCCTTGCTGGTCGCGGCATCGGCGATGTCACCGGCGTGCGGCGGCAGCGGCCGCTCCGGCGCGACCGGTCCACCCGGACCCGCGGGCGGCTGCGCACCGGGAACCGGCGCACCCGGCGGCGGGGTCGGCGCCCCACCGGGACCCTGCGGATAGCCGTACGAGGCCGGCGCCGGAGGCGGCGTAGCGGGCGAACCCGGCGTACCCGGACCGCCCGGAGCCTGCGGGAAGCCACCGGACGGCGGCCCGGGGTTCGGGTCGGAGAGCGCGGGGGCCATGGCGGTGGGCGGAAGCTGACTGCCGCCGGACATCAGGGCGGTCTTGGCGTCCGGCAGCACGCCGGGCGGCGGGGTGCCGCCCTCGTCGAGGCCGGACAGCGGCGGCGCGAACACGGTCGCGGGCAGCGGTACGGAACGGTCGTCGCCGGCATCCGCGTTGGTGTCGGTCCCCGCCCAGGGGGTCGCCGAGGCAGGCACGCCCGCGGCGTCCTGCCCCTGCCCGGCCGCGGGCCACGCACCCGCGCCCGCGTCCGAGGGAGCCGACGGCGCAGGCGGCGTGGGCACTCCGACCCCCGAAGAGGCAGCGGCCACACCTCGCGGACCCGGCACCGCATCCGACGGCGCATCGGCCGGGCTGCCGGACGAACCGCCCGAGGCCCCCGCCCCCGCCTCCGCACGACGGTCCGGAATCCCCATCTTGTCCGCGGCCTCCTGCAGCCACTCGGGCGGAGTCAGCAGGAAAGACGTCTGGTTCAGATCGACCCGGGCCGGAGGCGCCGGCGCCGCGTCCGGCGCTCCGTACTGCTCCTCGTAACGGCGGATCACCTCGCCCACCGCCAGCCCGGGCCACAGCGTCGCGTCGCCGCTGTCCCGCGCGATGACGAGCCGCTGGGCACCGCCGTCCGAACGCGGGCCGTCGGCACGGTCCTCGGCCCACACCACGAAGCCGAGCTCGAACTCACGCACCCGCACCTCGCGGTGCTGATAGCCGGGCACATCGCCGTTGATCCACTCTTCCGCGCGCTCCTGCGCCTGCGCGAAGGTCACCATCGGAAGCTCACTCCCCCATCGAAGACGCCGAAGGCCCAGAAGCCACGGAAGACGCCGTGCCGACCGGGACGGCATGCGCGAAGCCGCCGTCCACCATCAGATTCGCCACGGTCTCCAGCTCCGGCGGATTACCCGCCAGCCGGGACAGGAACTGGTCGAAGTCGTCACCACAGGGCAGCAGCAGCCGCTGCACCCGCTCCGCCGGCGGCCAGGCATCCTGGTCACGGGCGTCGTCGTACGCGCAGAACCAGACCGAACCCGCCGCCTCGCCCCGCACCTTCACGGCGAGCAGCCCACCCTGCACGAACCCGACGCCCAGGTAGTCCTTGGTCAGGTGGTCGCGCAGGCACTTGTTGACGTACACGAGGTCATTGACGGCAGCCTCGTCGCGCACGGTGAAGAACGGCTGGTCCACCAGCAGCCCCAGCTCCGCGTCGAGCGCGGCACCGACAGGCGCGCAGCCCCCGGCCGCCTTCAGGAAGGACCGGTACGCCCCGGGCAGCCGGTACCCCAGCTCCTCCTCGACCGCCAGCACCTGCTGCTCCGTCACCGCGACCGCCGACTTCGGCAGCCCGAAGTGCGCGGGCCGGGTGTCCTGCAACGGACGCGTGCCCCGCTTGTTCTGGTCCACCGCCGTCGTCGCGAGCCCGCCGTGGTGGCGCAGCAGCGCCTTCACCTCCACCGGCACCAGCTCCAGCCGCCGGCCGCCCGGCACGTGGTGCCAGGTCCAGCCGTGCGGAGTGGCCACCGACGGGATGGTGTCCCACAGGTCGTGCCCCGAGGCGGCCAGCGCGGCGTTCGCGGACACGTAGTCCGTCAACCGGAGCTCGTCGACACCGAAGCCCTCCGGGGGCTCGGCGATCTCCGCGGCGGCACGCGCGTACGCCGAGAAGTCGGGGTAGCCGTGCTCGTCCACCCGTACACCTCTGGGGTGACGGGCCGCCCGGACCGGGTCCGGGAAGTGCACGACCTGCCCGGCGTAGGCCGCGTTCGGCGGCGCGGCTTGCTGCCCGAGCCGACCTGTCGTCATGGCGGTTGCCCCCTGCGGCTTCATCTGTGGCCTGTATGGCTGTACGGATCGCGGATGTCGACAGCCTATGCGGTGGAACGACACCGGTCACCGGGCCTCCGGTTCCGTGACCTGCCGTCACCCCGCCGTGACGGTGCGACGAAGACCGGGCGTGTCGCACGCCCCAGCTTCCGCACCAGCCACGCCATTTGGCAGTCTGTCTCCGCATCGGGGGATGCACGGGAGGGAAGAACGATCATGAACGCGACGCATACGGGGACGTCCGGAGACCCTCGGGTCGGCTGGAGCAGCGCCGAGGCGCCCCGCACACCCACCCTCCAGCACCGCCGCGACGGCATACTTCCCACCGTCGCCGCCGCCCTCTCCGTACGCGGCGCGACACTCACCGGCACCGCCGGCCGCGCCGACCAGCCACCCGCACTCCACCCGCTGGTCCAGGACTTCCTCGACACCCTCACCAGCGCCCAGCGCGACCGCTTCACCGGCCGCTGCGCCGAGGCCATCCTGATCTCCCGGCACATCACCGCCGCCGACGACGCCCGCAGCAGACGGGCCGCACGCAAGCCGATGACGAACGGCGAGGCCCGCAAGGCCCTCAAACAGGCCAAGCTCACCGCCCGCCGCATCCGCGAGGACGGCGACCCGCTGCACGGCAGCTTCGCCGCACCCTGCCGCGCCTGCACAGCGCTGAGCGACCACTTCGGCGTACGCATCGTCGACCCGACGGAACCGGACGACTGACGCGCGCCGTCCCACCCACGGTGGCAGTACGGCGGTGACGCCGGTCCATGACACTCGACGAACGAAGGGCAGATGCACGCCGATCGCACCTCCACCACCCGGTTCTCCGTCCTCGTGGACGCCGCTCTGCGCGCCGCCGGATGGCAGCCCGGGCGCTGGGACATAAAGCAGGCCGAGATCTGGGCCGACGAACTGCGCGGGCATGCGTCACCGGCCGGGCACCGGCACACGGTGTTTCCGGCGGCGGTCGAAGCATGGGCGGAATTCGGCGGGCTGCGGCTCGCCGCGCAGGCGCCGGGGCGGCAGATCGCCCCGGCCTGTCTCGACCTCGACCCGTTGCACGGGCTGCACATGGCCCGCACCCTCGGGGATCTCGGGCGGGCACTCGGCACGGAGGTGTGCCCCCTCGGCGAGGAGTCCGACAACCGGGCGCTGCTCGCCATCGACGCGGAGGGGCGCGTCTACGCCCTCGACCACACCGGCGACTGGTACCTCGGCCCCACCGTCGACCAAGCCCTCACCACCCTCCTCTCCGGCACCGACCCAACCCGCCTAACGGCAGGCTGACCCCCTCCGGGGCGCCACCGGGGTGAGTGGGCAAACCCCGGTACCCCCTGTTCCCTCCGCACCCGGCGTTGGTGCCGGTCGGGGGTGGGTCACGCAACTCGGCGCTTACAAGGCGCCGCTGCGCCCACCCGTGCCGCCCCTGGCGGCACGATTGCCCGCAGTAACGCGGCTTCGCCGGCCCCCAGTGCCACACGCGCGCCCCCACGCACCCGCAGCCGAGTACGCGCGTAAGGGTCCGTGCCGGTACGTCTCTGCCCGTCGCGTAGCCGGCTCCCAGCCGAGTTTCGCCGTGCTCGGGTGCCGGGCAGTACGCCCACGCGGCGACGGGCAAGACGTACCGGCACGGACCCGACCCACAACGAACCGCACCCCACGACAGGCGCCCACGCCAG
>NZ_JBMNDS010000137.1:0-14933 GCF_052543295.1 Streptomyces sp. SAS_270 | reverse complement strand
CCCCCCCCCCCTCCCCCCCCCCCCCCCCCGCCGGGCGAGTACGTGGCGGGCTGGATCAAGCGCGGGCCGACCGGCGTCATCGGCACCAACCGGCCGTGCGCCAAGGAGACGGTGACCTCGGTGCTGGAGGATGCCCCCGCGCTCGTACGGCGGGAGCTGCCGGACGACCCGCTCGCGATGCTGCGGGCGGAGGGGGCGAATCCGGTCGACTGGACGGGATGGCAGGCGATCGAGCGGGCCGAGGCGGAGCTCGGGGCGTCGCTCGGACGGGGTGTGGTCAAGCTTCCCGACTGGACTTCGCTGCTGGAGGCTGCGCGGGGAACGGCTCCGTAAGGGGCGCCGTACGCCCCGGGATCGCAACGCGGCAGAGGGTTCCGTAGCAGGCCGCGCGCGGTCCGGGGCGGCGACACACACCGGCAACAACCCGGAAATCAACAAACTGTTCAAGCCCCTTACGGTCTCGTCCTGTTCGACTTTCCCCGTTCCACCCGCCGCTCCTGGAGTGCCCCATGGCGACCGCAGCACCCGTGCATCCCGTCGACGAGGTCCCGCCCATCGGCCGGCTGGCCGCCTTCGGGCTCCAGCACGTGCTCGCGATGTACGCGGGTGCGGTGGCCGTTCCGCTGATCGTGGGCGGCGCGATGAAACTGTCGCCCGCCGACCTGGCGTATCTGATCACCGCGGACCTGCTGGTGTGCGGCATCGCCACGCTCATCCAGTGCGTGGGCTTCTGGCGCTTCGGCGTACGGCTGCCGATCATGCAGGGCTGCACCTTCGCGGCCGTCTCGCCGATGGTGCTCATCGGTACGACGGGCGGCGGACTGCCCGCGATCTACGGCTCCGTGATCGTCGCCGGGCTGGCGATCGTCCTGCTGGCCCCGGTCTTCGGAAGGCTGCTGCGCTTCTTCCCGCCGCTCGTCACGGGCACGGTCATCCTGATCATCGGCATCTCGCTGCTGCCGGTGGCGGGCAACTGGGCGGCCGGCGGCGTGGGCGCGAAAGACTTCGGTGAGCCGAAGAACCTGGCGCTGGCAGGGTTCGTCCTCGCGGTGGTGCTGGGCGTACAGCGGTTCGCGCCGCCCTTCCTGAGCCGGATCGCCGTGCTGATGGGCATTGCCGTGGGGCTCGCCGTCGCGGTGCCGTTCGACTTCACGGACTTCGGCGGGGTCGGCGACGCCGACTGGGTCGGGATCAGCACACCCTTCCACTTCGGCGCGCCGACCTTCCACGTCTCGGCGATCGTCTCGATGCTGGTCGTGGCGCTGGTGACGATGACCGAGACGACCGGTGACCTGATCGCCGTCGGTGAGATGACCGACCGCAGGACGGAGCCGCGCTCACTCGCCGACGGTCTGCGCGCGGATGGCCTGTCCACGGTCCTGGGTGGCGTGTTCAACACCTTCCCGTACACGGCGTACGCACAGAACGTCGGCCTCGTCGCCATGACGCGCGTCCGCAGCCGCTGGGTCGTCGCGGCCTCCGGCGGCATGCTGGTCCTGCTCGGTCTGCTGCCGAAACTCGGCGCTGTGGTCGCCGCCATTCCCGCGCCGGTGCTCGGCGGAGCGGGCCTGGTGATGTTCGGCACCGTCGCCGCGAGCGGTCTGCGGACGCTCGCCCAGGTGGACTTCAAGGACAACCACAACCTGACGGTCGTCGCCGTGTCGGTGGCCGTGGGCCTGCTGCCGGTCGGAGTGCCGACGGTGTACGCGAAGTTCCCCGACTGGTTCCAGACGGTGATGAACAGCGGCATCAGCGCGGGATGCCTCACGGCGATCGCGCTCAACCTTCTCTTCAACCACCTGCCGGGCTCCACGACTTCGGCCGAGCCGGGGGCGGGGGCTGGAGCAGAGGCCAAGGCCGAGGCCACTGCTTAGCAGAGCACCGGGGGCGCCGCGTCAGCCGCCGGCCAACCGGTCCGCCTGCCCGGCAGCCGCGGCGAGAACGCTGTCGAGGAGGCCGGGGAAGAGCGCGTCGAGGTCGTCCCTGCGCAGCCCGTTCATCTTGGCCGTGCCCCGGTAGACCTGGCGGATCACTCCGCTCTCGCGCAGCACCCGGAAGTGATGCGTGGTCGTCGACTTGGTGACCGGCAGTTCGAAGTGCGAACAGGAGAGCTCGTCGCCGTCGGCGGCGAGCTCTCGCACGACCTGCATCCGCAGCGGGTCGGACAGCGCGTGCAGCACGCCCTCCAGGCGGATCTCCTCGGGCAGCGGGTGCGGGAGATCACGGCTGCTGCCGGTCGGGGCGACGGTCGTCACGGCGGCTCCAATGCTTCGAGATCCCCCATGGTACGAGATCCATCGTAGTTTGACATCTCCCATACTACGATGCTTATCGTACGAGGCGTACCTCGGCCCCGTGACGAATGGAGTCCCGCCGTGAGCACGCTCTTCGAGCCCTACACCCTGCGCGAGCTGACCATCCCGAACCGGGTGTGGATGCCTCCGATGTGCCAGTACTCGGCAGCACCCGAGGGCCCGGAGACCGGTGCCCCCACCGACTGGCACTTCGCGCACTACGCGGCCCGCGCGGCCGGCGGCACGGGCCTGATCATCGTCGAGGCGACCGCCGTCTCCCCCGAGGGCCGCATCTCCCCCTACGACCTCGGCATCTGGAACGACACCCAGGTCGAGGCGTTCCGCCGGATCACCCGCTTCCTCGCGGCGCAGGGCACGGTGCCCGCCATCCAGCTCGCGCACAGTGGTCGCAAGGGCTCGACCGACCGTCCCTGGAAGGGCGGCGCGCCGGTCCGCACGGACGCGCACGGCTGGCAGCCGCTGGCCCCGAGCCCGCTCGCGTTCGACGAGCGACACCCGGTGCCCGCCGAGCTGAGCGTGGCCGAGATCCAGGAGACCGTGGGCCTGTTCGCCGACGCGGCCCGGCGCGCGCTCGCCGCCGGTTTCGAGGTGGTCGAACTCCACGGCGCCCACGGCTACTTGATCAACGAGTTCCTCTCCCCGCACTCCAACCACCGCACCGACGCCTACGGCGGCTCGTACGAGAACCGCACCCGCTTCGCCCTCGAAGTCGTCGACGCCGTACGGGAGGTGTGGCCGGACGACAAGCCGCTCTTCTTCCGCATCTCCGCGACGGACTGGCTGGAGGACGACGGCTGGACCGCCGACGACACGGTCCGATTCGCCGGGCAGCTCCACGAGCACGGCGTGGATCTGCTCGACGTCTCCACCGGGGGCAACGCCTCCGGTGCACGCATCCCGGTCGGCCCCGGCTACCAGGTCCCCTTCGCCACCCGGGTGAGGAACGAGACGCCGATGCCCGTCGCCGCCGTCGGCCTGATCACGGACACCGAGCAGGCCGAGAAGATCGTCGCCAACGGCGAGGCCGACGCGGTGCTGCTGGGCCGCGAACTCCTGCGCAACCCGTCCTTCGCCCGCCTCGCCGCCCGGGAACTCGGCTCGGACGTCCACGTGCCGGACCAGTACCACCGCTCGGTCTGACCCGGAGCGCCCGCGGCCCCCGGGGCCCTACGACGGCATGAGCGGCAGATCGTCCGTATAGGCGTTGACCGGTGGGGAGATGCGCCGGGTGCCGCGGACGTCGAGGGCCGGCTCCGCGGACCGGGTACCCAGCGCGCCGCGTGCGTGCCAGGTGCCGGTGACGGCCACCCAGGCGTCCGCGGGCGGTGCCGCCGTCCCGTACATCCGCACCTTGACCGACTGGGAGTCCGCCGCGCAGCAGGTGAAGATGATCCGGGTCAGATACCAGCCGCCGCCCCGCTTGTCGGGCGTGACGAAGCCCGTCATACGGACGCTGCGCCCCTTGATGGCCCGCTGCGGGTCCTGCTGCACCCGAGTCGTGAACTGCGTGAGGGTCAGCGGGAGCGGCGACGTCGCGGGGAGCGGGTCGAACCTCTTCTGCTCCTTGACCGCCTTGTCGTTCGCGCGCGACGCGGTGTACGCGCCGAGGGCGGGCGGGGCGTAGAGGAGCAGGCTGAGCGCCGGCAGGAAGAGAAGCCAGGCGATGCGGGGTGCGACGGAGTGGTCGTGCCCGTGGGCTTGCCCATGACCGTGGGCATGGTCGTGCTCGCCCTCGTGCGCGTGCCGCCGCGGGTCGTGCGATGCCTCGCCCTGCGCGTCGTGGCCCTCGCACCCGCGGTCCAGGACGGCGCCCGCCAGGCCCAGCAGCACGAGCAGTACGCCGGAGACGATCAGCAGCGGGCGCAGTCCCTCCTTGACGTAGCGGAGGTAGAGGTCACTGAAGAGGGAGGCGTGCAGGAGGCCGACCCCGGTCAGGACGAGCAGAAGCATCTGTAGGGGGCGCTTCACAGCAGTGCTCCTCCGATCAGGACGCTGGTGACGACGGCCACGACGGTGGTCACGGAGGAGAAGCGGAGTGCGAAGGCCCGGCCGAAGGTTCCCGCCTGAAGCGCGATCAGTTTCAGGTCGACCATCGGGCCGACGACCATGAAGGCGAGCCGGGCGGTCGGCGAGAACCCCGTGAGCGAGGCGGCGACAAAGGCGTCTGCCTCCGAGCACACCGCGAGGACCACGGCGAGCGCGGCCAGGAACAGCACGGAGAGCCAGGGCGAGCCGGAGAAGGTGTCGAGCACGGAACGCGGCACGGCCACGTTGAAGGTGGCCGCGGCCATGGCACCGAGGACGAGGAAGCCGCCGGCGTGCAGGAAGTCGTGCTGGAAGCCGAGGCGGAACTCGTTCCACCGGTTGCCGCCCGGCTGGTGTCCGGTGTGCCGGGCGGTGGGGCGCAGCCACTCCTCGCGGCCCAGCCAGAGCCACAGCCAGCCCATGACGGCGGCGGTGGCGAGGGAGGCCAGCAGCCGGGCGGCGACCATGGCGGGGTTGCCGGGGAACGCCACCGCCGTGGCGGTCAGCACGATGGGGTTGATCGCGGGAGCGGAGAGAAGGAAGGCGAAGGCCGCGGCCGGGGTGACCCCGCGCCGGATCAGGCTGTTCGCCACGGGCACGGACGCGCACTCGCAGCCCGGCAGGACCACTCCGGCGACTCCGGCGACCGGCACGGCGAGCGCGGGCCGCCGCGGCAGCACCCTGGTGAACAGATCGGCCGGCACGAAGGCGTTGATCGCGCCGGACAAGGCCGTACCCAGCAGGAGGAAGGGCAGCGCCTGGACGGTGATGGCCAGGCAGACGGTGCGCCAGGCCGCGACCGCGGGCTGGTCCAGCCACTGGACGCCCGTGAGGGCGAGCACGGCCGCCGCACCAAGGGCGGTCGCGGGCACGGCGATCCGCGCCCACGGGCGGGGCCGGGTCACCGGCGGGGCGGCCGGAATCTCGGCCGCCCCGTCCACCGCTTCGACTACGTCAACCAGTTCATCCGTTTTCTGCATATTTACTCCGAATGTCGGATGTTCTGGCCGAACATAACGAGGCGCACAGCCGTTGCCGTGCACCCACGCCGCCATGGAGTGACGCAGTCGCCGGAAATCCTCAGTCGGACGCCTTGGCGTAGGTCAGGACGAGGTTCCCGCCCTCGAAGACGCGATGGCCGGTGAGCGTGAAGACGCGCGGTGAGAAGCCGGCGCGGAAGAGAGGGATGCCGGAGCCCGCCACGACCGGGTACTGCTTGACGATCAGCTCGTCGATCTCGGGCAGCAGCTGTCCGGCCAGATCGGCGCCGCCGCAGAGCCAGATACCGAGGCCTTCCTGCTGCTTGAGCCTGCGCACCAGCGCGACAGGGTCCTCGGCGGTGACTTCGACGGCCGGGTCCGGGTCGGCGCCGAGCGAGCGGGAGAGGACGATCTGCCGCAGATGGGCGTAGGGACTGGCGAGGCCGTCGGGAAGGCCTTGGTCGTAGGTGCTGCGCCCCATGACCACGGTGTCGAAGCGCGCGTTGGGCGCGTCGGCGATGCCGAGGGCCGCGCGGCCCGGCGTGGGAAGCGTCTCGGGGTACTCGCCGGTGAGATGCGGGAGGTAGTCCTCCGTGACATGCGGGAAGAAGAAGGCGAAGTCGCCGTCGGGCGCCGCGATGAAGCCGTCGATGGTGGTGCCGATGAAGTAGGTGAGCTTGCGCATCCATGTCCTTGGTGTCGGGCGGGAAATTCTTGAGGCCGAGCGGAACGGGGAACCTTCAACCCTCCCACTCGAACCACGACAGTTATAGTACTTCATCTGTAGTGGTTCAAGTGGATTACGCAGATCCAACAGACCAAGCACATCGCGAAGGAAGATCGGATCCATGGCTCACAACCCCGCCCGCCGCGCCGCGCTCACGGACGCCGCCATCGACGTCCTGGCCCGGGAAGGCGCCCGCGGTCTCACCTTCCGCGCGGTCGACGTCCAGGCAGGCGTCCCGGCCGGCACCGCCTCGAACTACTTCGCCAACCGGGACGACCTGCTCCACCAGACAGCCCGCCACATCCACCACCGGCTCACCCCGGACCCGGTCATCCTGAGCGACCTGCTGCGCGCCCCTCGCGACCGGGCACTGGTCACCGCCCTGATGCACGACCTGATGCGCCGCATCGCCGACGACCGGGCCGGCTACCTGGCCATGCTCGAACTACGGCTGGAGGCCACCCGCCGGCCCGAACTTCGGGACGAACTGACGGGCACGATCCGCGACGAGCTGGAGGCCAACATCGCCTACCACCTGGACGAGGGCTTCCCCGGAGACCGCCGCACCGTGATCCTCCTCTACCTCGCCATGACCGGCCTGATCGTCGAACACCTCACGCTTCCTGAGGTGTTGGGCCCCGATGGGCCGGCCGCACTGATCGACTCCCTTGTCGAACGACTCCTCCCGGCAGCCCCGGCCGCCTGAGGTTCGGGGCGGCGAGGTCGGGCACCGCACTGCCGAACCGCCCATCGCGCGCCGGCCCGTGACGCGCGACCTGGGCCACCACCCGCCATGCCGAGGTCACTTCGCGTTCATACGGGCCGGTCACGATGCGGCTCATCATCGCGCTGTCCCCGACGAAACGACCGGTACATGAATCGCATCGCGGCCACCCCCGCCCTGGCACTCACGCTCTCCGCGCTGCTGGCCACCCCGCTCTCGGCGCAGGCCGCGGATCTCGGGCATCCCTCCGGCAGGTACGGGACGAAGACCCCCTACGCGCCGCAGCAGAATCCACGCACCTATCAGCGGGCCCCCAAGGGCTTCGTGCCGGTGTTCACGGAGAACGTCTCCCGCCACGGCTCGCGCGCTGCGACGAGCGGCGACGACGCGGATCTGATCCTGACGCTGTGGGACCAGGCCGCGAGCGAAGGTGAACTCACCCGCGCCGGAGCCGACTTCGGTCCTCAAGTGCGGTCGCTGAAGGCCGCGATGGAGAAGACCGGGTACGGGAACCTCAGCGGCCGGGGCAAGCGGGAGATCCAGGACACGGCCCTGCGGATGGAGCAGCGGCTGCCCGGGCTGTTCACGCGGATCGCCGAGGACTCCGAGCCCATCGACGTCGTCAGCTCGGGGCAGGGCCGCGCCGTCGACAGCGGCACCCTGTTCGCGGCCGCCCTCGCCGACGCCGACCCGGACCTGGCGCCGCTGTTCGGCCCGGCCAGGACCGACCCCGACCTGCTCTACTTCCACAAGTCCGCCGGCGGCGCCGCCTACCGCGACTACATCGCCCACGACCAGCGCCTCGCGACCACCCTCAACCGGATCACCGACCAGCCGGCCACCCACCGCGCAGCCCGCGCCGTACTGAGGAAGATCTTCACCTCGGCGTTCGTGCAGCGGATCTCGGCCGGTGAGTTCTCTGCGACCGGCACCGAGGTCGAAGCGGCCGAGGCGGTCTACAACCTGTACAGCATCGCGCCGAGCATGAGCGATGAGGGCACCTGGAACCTGGGGCGCTACCTCGCCCCTCGCGACGCCGCCTGGTTCGCCTACCTCAGCGACACGGAGGACTTCTACGAGAAGGGGCCGGGCTTCGGCGACAGCGACATCACGTACAAGATGGCGGACGTCCTGCTCGACGACTTCTTCAAGAAGGCCGAGGCCAGGCGCGCGGGCACCAGCAAGCTGGGAGCGGAGCTGCGCTTCACCCACGCCGAGGAGATCATTCCGCTGGCTGCGTTGATGCAACTGCCCGGCAGCACCCGCCCGGTGACCGAGGAGCGGCCGTACACGTACGGCGACAACCCCTGGCGGGGTGCCTCGGTGGCGCCGATGGCCGCGAACATCCAGTGGGACGTGTTCCGCAGGGGCGACACCTATCTCGTGCGGATGCTCTACAACGAGAAGGAGACCGCGTTCAAGCAGGGGTGCGTGCCTGTCTCCAAGGGCAGCAAGTTCTACGACCTGGACGAGTTGGAGCGCTGCTTCGGCCGTACGGCGTCCTGAGTCCTCGCGCGAACGCGGACGGCGGCGAGGCCTGGTTCGGATCTCTGTGATCCGAACCAGGCCTCGCCGCGACAGACAGGAGTGGCGCTACCGGCTCAGACGTTGACGCCGTAGTCCGTGGCGATCCCGGCCAGTCCCGACGCGTAACCCTGGCCGACCGCGCGGAACTTCCACTCGCCTCCGTGACGGTAGAGCTCGCCGAAGACCATGGCGGTCTCGGTCGAGGCGTCCTCGCTCAGGTCGTAGCGGGCGAGTTCGGCGTTGTTGGCGCGGTTCACGACGCGAATGAAGGCGTTGCTGACCTGGCCGAAGCTCTGGCCGCGGGACTGCGCGTCGTGTATCGAGACCGGGAAGACGATCTTCGCAACCTCGGCGGGCACAGTGGCCAACTCGACGTTGATGGACTCGTCGTCGCCCTCTCCCTCACCGGTGAGGTTGTCGCCGGTGTGCTGGACCGAACCGTCCGGGCTGGTGAGGTTGTTGTAGAAGACGAAGTGCAGGTCGGAGACGACCTTGCCCGCGTCGGTGCACAACAGGGCGCTGGCATCGAGGTCGTAGTCCGCACCGGTGGTGGTGCGGACGTCCCAGCCGAGGCCGATCGTCACGGCGGTGAGACCCGGAGCCTCCTTGCTCAGCGAGACGTTGCCGCCCTTGGACAGAGTCACTCCCACGGCTCTTCCTCCATGTTCTGGTGTCTTTGTGCGCTCGTCCTGTTCAAACGCCGGGACGGCTCAGCTGGTTCCACCAGTTGCGCAAGCAGCGAAACGTCGGGGGCAACACAGGGGCGCGGGAAGCCTGTTCAGTGCGCGGTGCCCGTGGCCTCGGCGGCCGGGCGGGAGGCGGGCTCCGGCTCGTCGACGGTGGTCGCGGCCGGCGCGATCACCTGCGCGGCGGCCCCCGGGGCAGGCGCGTCGGGAGCGGCGCTCTCGTCCTTCATCGCCTTGGTCTCGCTCTTGAGGATGCGCATCGACTTGCCCAGCGCGCGGGCGGTGTCGGGCAGCTTCTTCGAGCCGAACAGCACCACGAGCACGATCGCCAAGATCAGCAGGTGCCAGGGTTCCAGTCCGTTGCGGAGCATCGCGTCCCCACTCTTCCTTGCATCGGTCGAGGAACGCGCCGTCGGCCGCCGCCCTCAACGAAGGTTGCTACTTTGCGCAACTGTACAACCATCAACGGGACCTGCGACAAGTCCCTCGGCGAGCCGGTCGTACCGGGTCCGAGCGGCCTTCAGTGCGATCGCGTACAGCGCGAGGACGGCGGCGAGCAGGACGTAGTAGAGGGCCGGCAGCGCCGTCATGCCGAGCGGCGGGCCGAGAGGGGACAGCGGGAGCAACAGCCCCGCACCGGCGAGGGCGGCCGCGGCCCCGGCGACCGGGCCCGGTGCCCGACGGCCCTCGGCGCCGCGCCGGCCAAGACGCAGGAGCAGCATGACCAGCGCCTGGGTCGTCAGGTTCTCGGTGAACCAGCCCGAGTGGAACACCGCCGCGTCGTCCATGGCCTCCGGCCCGTGCAGGGCGAGCGCGAGGATCCCGAAGGTGGCCAGGTCGGCCACGGCGTTGAGCACGCCGAAGCCGGTGATGAAGCGCAGCAGGTCACGGGGGCGCAGCCCGGTGGGCCGGCGCAGGGTGTCCGGTTGCGGGCGCTCGTAGGCGAAGGCGAGCTGCGCCGCGTCGAAGCACAGGTTCTGCGCCAGCACCTGCGCCGGAAGCATCGGCAGGAAGGGCAGCAGGAGCCCGGCGGCGAGCATCGCGATGACGTTGCCCAGGTTCGAGGAGAGCGTGATGCGCAGATACGTGGTGATGGTGACGCCGCCCTGCCGTCCCGCCGTCACGGCGTGGTCGATCGCGTTGAGGTCCTTCTCCGCGAGCACCACGTCGGCGTTCTCCCGGGCCACGTCGACGGCGTCGCGCGGGGCGATCCCGACGTCGGCGGCGCGCAGCGCGGGCAGGTCGTTGACCCCGTCGCCGAGAAAGCCCACGGTGTGCCCGGCAGCCCGCAGGGCGGCGGTGATCCGGGCCTTGTGCTCGGGGGTGCAGCGCGCGAAGACGGTCGTAGGGCGAACCGCTTCGGCGAGTTCGGCGTCGGTGAGGGCGTCGATGCGGTCCGCGGTCCACACCTCGCCCGGCTCCAGGCCCAGGGCGCGGCACGTGCCGGCCGCCGAGCCCGGGTGGTCGCCGGTGAGGACCTTGATGGCGATGCCCCGGTCGGCGAGGGCGCGCAGCGCGTCTGCGGCGGTCGGTGCGAGCGCGTCACCGAGGACGACGAAGCCGCGGAAGGTCAGACCGCGTTCGTCGGCGGGCACGTAGGCACCGGTGCTGGTTCCTGTCCCGGTACGGGCCTGGCGTTCGGCGGTGGCGACGGCGAGCAGCCGCCCCCCGTCGGCCGCCTCGCGCGCGGCGAGAGCGAGCAGCCGCTCCCGTTCGTCCTGCTCCAGTACGCAGCGCTCCAGTACGTTCTCGACGGCGCCCTTGACGACCAGTGTGTGGACGCCGAGGCGGGCCGGGTCGCGGACCACCGCGGTGGCGAGACGGCGTACGGGATCGAAGGGCAGCGCCGCCACGCCGTCGTACTGCTCCCCGTCCGGGCCCGCCGCGTCCAGGAGCGCCTCGTCGAGCGCGTCCGGAGCGGGCAGCTCGGCGAGCTGGAGCGTCCACCAGGCGTTGACGGCAGCCCAGTGCAGGACGTCCGGATCGTCCTTGCCGTCCGCGTCCAGGGCACGTTCGACCACCGGACGGTCCTGGGTGAGGGTGCCGGTCTTGTCCAGGCACAGCACGTCGACGGCGCCGAGGTCGTGCAGCGCGGGCAGCCGCTTGACGATCACGCCATGGGTGCGGGCCAGCCGTGCCGCGCCGCGGGCCAGGCACAGGGTGACGATCACCGGCAGCATCTCGGGGGTCAGCCCGACCGCCACCGCGACGGCGAACGGCAACGTCTCCAGGCCGCGCCCGCGGACCGCCGCGTTCGCCATCAGAACCAGCGGCGGTGTCAGCAGCATGAAGCGGATGAGCACCCGGGAGACGCCGAGCACCGACCGGTCGAAGGCACTCGCCTCGCGACGCACGCGCCGTCCTGCGGCTCCCGGTCCGGCCTTGGAGCCGTCGAAGGCGGATCCGAAACGCGTTCGCGCTCCCGTCGCGATGACGACAGCGGTGCCGCTGCCCGAGGCGACACCGCTGCCCAGGAAGCAGAGCTGCGGCTGCTGGAGGATCCCGTCGTGCGGCAGGGGGCCGGGGGTGTCGACCGCCTTCTTGGCCACCGGTGCGGCCTCGCCCGTCAGCACGGCCTGGTGCACGGTGAGGCCGGTCGCCCGCAGCAGCCGTACGTCGGCGGGGACCAGGTCGCCGGGGCCGAGCCGGATCACATCGCCCGGCACCAGCTCGCCGACGGGGATCTCGCGGGCGTGCCCGGGCCCGTCCGTGTCGGCGCGCCGCAGCACGGTGGCCGTCGTGGCGACCAAGTCGCGCAGGCCCGCCATGGACCGGTCGGCCCGGTGCTCGCCGGACGTCCGCAGCACACAACTGACCACCACCAGACAGAGGATCACACCGGCGGTCCCCCAGGCGGCCACGGTGGCCGACACCAGACCGAGGCACAGGAGCACCGCGGTGAAGGGGTCGCGCAGGCCCCGGACGAAGCGGCGCGGCCAGGACTCCGTACGCCAGGCCGTGATCGTGTTCGCGCCGTGGCGGACGAGCCGTTGCCCGGCCTGCGCCTCGGTCAGGCCGCGCGGCCCGGTGTCCAGATGCCGCAGCAGTTGGAGGGAGGTGAACGAGGCAAGGTCCTCAGGTCTGTCACCCGGTCCGTCACCTGCTCTGTCGCCGAGCTCTGCCGCCCCGCCGCGCGGCCCGTGCCGTCCACGCGGCGGACCGGCGGTCGCGGCGGTGTCAGGCGCCAAGGCCGCGGATCCGACGCGCCGCCGTCGGCACGTGAGGCTCGGCGCTGTCGCCATGGTCTGCGTTGCGGGCACGGTCGCCGCCGTGGGCGCGGTCGGCCCGCTCGGTCAGCTGGCCGACCATGAGTCGTACGACGGTCACGACGTCCGGGTCGTCGACGAAGTACACCTGTCGTCGCCCCTCGCGGCGGGAGCGCACAAGACCGGCGAGCTTGAGCTTTGTCAGGTGCTGGCTCACCGCGGGCAACGCCCCGCCCACCCGTTCGGCGAGCCCGGTCACATCGCTCTCGCCCTGCGCCAGCGCCCACACGATGTGCAGTCGCGCCGACGAGGCGAGCAGCCCGAAGGCCGCGGCGGCCTCCGCCAGCACCTCGACGGACGGATCCTCGAAGCCGCCGACCTCTGCCGCCACCGTCGTCCTCCCGTCCCGCCAGGGCCGTTTCGTGTGAAAGCGCCAGTCTAGGGCGCCGCCGGCCATGCCTCGGGCTCCGTCGCCCCCGCCGGGGCAGCCCTACGACCGGCCGCACGTCAGCCCTCTGCACGCCGGCTCGCACCTCACTGTCAGTGCCGTGGTGCACACTCACGATCAGTTGCCACGCGTCTGGGGAGGACACCGTGTTCACGGGGATGGACGAGGTCGATTGGGCCGCCATGCGACATGCGTACGGAAGCGCGGACAAGGTTCCGGATCTGTTGCGGGGGCTTGCCTCCTCCTGCCCGGACGAGCGCGAGAGCGCCCTCGACGGGATGTACGGCGCCGTCCACCACCAGGGCGATGTGTACGACTCGACTCTCGCGTGCATCCCGTTCCTGTTCGCGCTGATCACGCACCCGGAGGTGCCCGACCGGGGCGCCCTCGTGGAGTTGCTCGTGAGCATCGGCGGAGGAGACGCGGACGAGTCCTTCGACGGCGACGACCGCAAGGACGAGTACGACGACGGGGACGAGTACGGCAACGACGGGGCCGGGGCCGGGGACAACTACGCGATGGCACGGGCCGCGATTCGGGCGGGTGCCGCCGTCTTCGCCGAGCTGATCGAGGACCGGGATCCGGAGGTACGCCGGGCGGCGCCCTGTGCGCTGGTGCGGTTCCTCGACGAACCCGCCCGCGTACTCGGCCTGTTGGGTGAGCGCATGGAGACCGAGCCGGACCGCCGGGTCCGGCCCGCCCTGGTCGAGGGCCTCGGACTGTTCGCCCGACGGCATCCGGCCGCTGCCGCTCCGGCCGTCGACAGCCTGGTCGCGCTCAGCGTCGCCCCCGGCGGCCCGGGCGAGCGGCTCGCCGCGCTCGGCCAGCTCGCCGGCTGTGCGCCCGAGCGACTGCCGTCCGACCTCGCGCCCACCGTCATCGCTCTGCTCCGGGCCAGGTCGCAGGAGCCCGCGGAGCCGGAGGAACCCGAGCGCCCGGCCACCGACACGCTCATCGGTCAACTGCGGGTGCTGCGGCCCGCGGACGAGGAGGGCTCGCGGTTGCTGCGGACGCTCCACTCCGCGCTCGGCGATCGTACGGCCGACCGGATCGCCCTGCTCAACGGTCAGTTGAGGAGCGAGGCGCCGGCCGACCGATGCAACGCCGTGTGGATGTCCGCGGGGCTGTTCCGCGAGTGGCGTGCCTCCTACGAGAAGCCCATCGCACTGATCGGCGAGCAACTCGACGCGGACGACACACGGTTGCGCGAAGCCGCGGTCCATGTGCTGGACGGTCTCTTCGAGCTGGCAGCACCGGCCGCCGATCACCTGGCCGCGGCGGTTGCGGCACGTCCCGAGTCCTGGGTCCGGCACTGGGAGCACGGGGCACCGACGCTGGGCGACGCACTGAAGACCCTGGCGCGGACGGGCGACCCCCGGACTGTGCCGCCACTCCTTCAGCTGCTGAAGCAGCCGGTCGTGCCGTACGACCTCGGGCGCATCGTCGAATACGTGGGCCCGGCGGCGGCCCCGCTGGCTCCGCTGCTGCGGACACGGCTCGGCGACGTCCCCCTCGACGCCGACACCTACGACCGGGCCGCGCCGCTGCTGCTCGCGCTGAGCGCCCTGCGCCACGAGGCCGCGGTGCCGGAAGTGCTGCGGCTGCTGCCGGTCGTGCCGGACGAGGTGCCGGACAGGAGCGCACTCGTGGAGGCGGCGGTCCGGACACTCGGCGCGTTCGGCCCGGCGGCGCACGAGGCGATACCGGCGCTGCGTGACCTGCTGACGAGCGACTGCGCGGCGACGGCGGCAGCCGCGCTCTGGTCCGTGGAGGAGGACGCGAAGACCGTACTTCCGGTACTGCTAAGGGAGTTGACGTCCGAGCGACCGAGGCAGCGGCAAGCTGCCGCCGAAGCCCTGGGCCGTCTCGGGGCCTCGGCGGGAGCAGCGGTTCCCGCCCTGCGCGGCATGGCCGGGACCGACGACGCGGGCGGCGGGCGGGTGTGGGAGCGTACGGCCGCCGCCTGCGCCCTGTGGGACATCACGGGGGCCCCGGAGCCGATCCTGCCGGTGCTCCGTCACGCGTGGCACGAGAACCCGTACACCCGCGGCACGATCGCCGCATGTCTGTCCCGGATGGGCCGGGCGGCGACGCCGGCTCATGACCTGCTCCGTACGGAACTCGGCACGACACGGCGGCACCTGGCGCGTTCCGGTGGCTACGGCGGCGGCGACATCCTTGAGGACGAACGGCTCCTGCGCATCTGCCGCCAGGCGTTGGAAACCGGGTAGCCACCCAGGACGGTGCCCGCGCCGCACGGGCGGCCGAAGGGACCTCGTCTGCGCGTCCGGTGCC
>NZ_JBMNDS010000136.1:0-15899 GCF_052543295.1 Streptomyces sp. SAS_270 | reverse complement strand
CTTCACCGTTTCCGGGTTGGGTAAGCCATCGGACCCAGGAACCTCCCTTCAATTCCTCCCGGCTGAGCCGGGGATACGACAAGGCGCCTCATGGCGCACTGCCATCGGTCGGCGACCTGGAGCGCCTGTGGGGCGCCGCGGGTGGCGCCTTCGGCGAAGAAGGTGGCCCGGTCACGGCAGATGATCTCGATGCCCGGCCGCTCGGCGAGCCAGGCCGCGAGCGTGTCTGCCTCCCGGTCCGGCAGGAGGTCGATCGGACGTCGTGTTTCGACATCGACGAGCACTGTTCCGTAGATGCGGCCCTTGCGCTGGGCGTATTCGTCCACGCCGACCACGCGGGGTGTGATGGCGGCGGGGTCCGGAAGCGAGGCGATCAGCCTCAGCAGGGTGTTCCTACTGACCGGAACCCGGAAGACATCCGCCATGCGGGCGCCTGCCCGGCCTGCGAGCGCGAGGCCGACCGACACCAGCGCTGATCGCAGCCGCTCAGTCTGTCGTCCGAACCGGCGAGTAAGCCTGGGGACTTGCTCGGCGAAGGTCTTGCGCGGACAGCAGTTCTCTGCGCAGACGAACCGCCGCACCCGTAACGACACCACGACGAACTTGCCCGCTGTCGGCAGGTCACGCGGAAATCGCAGGTAGGAGCCATGTATTCGTCCCGACCAACATCCGCACCCCGGGCAGGCCGCCCGTCCTGCGGTCGTACGGGCCTCGATCCGGACGACCGTGTCGGTCACCTCGACCGACTCCACCGACACGCCCTCGACCGAGGAGAACAACAGCTCATCCAGCTGTGGCAGCACTTCGTTCACGGCGAAGAACTGTCGACCACACCACCGTCCAGCCTGGCGATTTCCGGGCGAACTCAACCGGCATCACGTGGAGATCAACGGTCACCCTGCGTACGCGACCACACAAAGTGGACCAGAGCCCGAGCAGCGATGTCGAATGTCGGTGAGCATGAGGGGCGCCCTGTTTTCGGCGGAGCCAGTGTCGACGAGTTCGGGAGTCACTCTCCCGCACCTGTGCGGCGGGCCGCTCGATGCTCTACGACCTGCGGCGTCGGGGACGGTGGGATGCCCGACAGCCCCTGAACGTCTCCGAGGTGCTGTTCGCACTCGTCGACACTCAGCGGCGCCCCGGTCTCCAGGTGACATCCGAACTCGCCGAGAAGCGACATTCGTTGGAAGGCGCACAGCCAGTCGGAGCCTGTTCGAGGGTGGACCATGCATCCTCCGGCAGGGGCAGGAGCGAAGACCCGCCCCACCCAGAGTTGGATTGTGCCTTACCGTCGACTCGATTGAGCCGGGGAACCAGCCGGGTCATCCTCCGGTTCGATGCGGTCGATGTCGTCGTTCCACAACCGGCGCAGGTACTGCCTGAACGTCTCCGGATCGTCGTCTTCGTAGTGGTCCGACTCGGGCCAGCGCCTGTGATCGGGATCCTGATCACTGAGGCAGCAAAGGGCACGCACGACCGCGTCGACCTTGACCCACGTACTGACGGTCTGTCCGGTAAGAAGACGCCGGATGGTCTCCCGGCTGACCTCGTGCGGGTCGGGCATGCTGCTGGTCGTCGCGGAGATGCGCGCGAGCGCAGGACGGCCAGCTTCCCGAAAATGCTCGTGCAGTTCGAATCGACGGAGGCAGTGAGAATCAGCCGGAACAGCCCTGGCGCCTCGGCCCGAACGATCTTCGCCTTCCACTCCACCGCCATCGACCCGTCCCTGGACCCGGTACTGCACATCTCCCGCCTCACAGGGGCCTGGTTCCAGCCAACTCCGGAGACACCTCCGGGTTCGTAGACTTGAGCCCGCTGAACTGGCCAAGGACCACGAGTTCTAGTCGGGCAGAGTCGCGGTGAGGTCGAGGGCGTCGGCGAGGTGTCTGGTCACGGAGTCGTCGCCGCGGGTGTCCGGGAAGTTGAAGTAGCAGGAGTGCGCCCAACCGGGGACGAGACGCCAGGGCTTGTTCCCCCGCACCGGGACGTCAAGGACTCCACTGCCGAACAGCCGCCCCAGCGGCCCGCCGAACCAGTCACCCAGGAATCCGCAGAACGAGGGGATGTAGGGGAAGTACAGATTCGTCCAGCGCACGACGGCGAAGGGTGACCAGTCGTTGAGCACGGCCGTCCCGTTCCAACTGAAAGAGAGCGGTGTGTCACCAGGCCCGAGTTCCTCCTGCGGGAGGGGCGGGCAGGTGACGATCTCGCGGCGGGCGACGCGTGCCTCGAAATCGCCCTTGTTCTTCGTGTAGAGCCGCTCGGCGAAGCACATGGGCGTGCCGCAGCTGATGAAATCAGTGATCCGCCACTGGCTTCCTTGGGCGCGAAGATCGGTCCACAGCCCCCACTGCGCCTCGCGGTAGACGGTCGTCTCACCCGGGGTGGGGGTCCGCGCCTCTTCCCGCCCCGGCATCGCGGCGGCCGCCGCTTCGAGCGTGAGCAGCGACGGAGAGCCCGGGGCGAGGGCATTCCTGGTCATGCCCCAGAGCGTGGTGATTCCGTCGTAAGCGATGTAGGCCCCCAGACTGTGCGCGACGACGATCACCCGCTCGTACCGGGGCCCACCGCCGATCTCCGTCTGGTGCAGCCGCCGCAACAAATCCACCATCCCTTCGCGGATGTCCCGCCGCACCGCGTACGACCGGGGCGAGGTGTCGAGATAGCGCACGACGTCAACAAAGCTGTTGGTGATGAACGAGGGCCCGAACCGGGTGGCGAGAAAGAGCAGCACCACACCGAAGGTGCCCGTCCCCAGCACGGTGAACGCGATGTTCAGAAGATTCTCAACAGCCGACTTCTCGTCTTCGAAGGGAATATCGAGGACGAAGATCCCCCACCCCGCCAAACCCAAGAGGACCCAACTGGCGAGCCACGCGAACCCGAGCCCCTTCGGCGGCAGCCGGCGGATCAGCTTGAGGAACGTCGGCAGCATGTCCGACATCCGGTTCCCTTGCATCAGATGCGCCCAGTGGTACTCGAAGAACTCCGTCTGCGGACGGTTACCGTCGGCGGGCGCGAGGAACCGACGGGATTCGAACGACTCGGACGCGACGTCCCGCTTGGAGTAGAACTTCCAGTTCCCCGGACTCACCGGCGGCAGTCCCGCCCGAATGAACTTCGTGAGAGCGTCCAAGGGTCGCTGCTCACCCATCCCGTGCACGATCACGACAGCCTGGCGTTGGTTGACCATGCACGATGAATCGGCAACGGAGCGCATGACCTTGACCGCGAGGTGGGACTTCCTGCCGCCTAGGGGCTCGTTCGGATCAGGCTGGCTGCAAGAAGCGGTGCAGGTCGGCCGACTCGAGCGGGGGTCTGGTGCGTGCAACTGCGAGGCGGGGGAGGGCGGGGACGCGGAGCGTCGGCAACCGACGACAACGCGGCAGATGTGCGTACCAGACCCCGCAACTCCGGACTGATCCAAACGACAGGCCCTAGTCCCTTCCCCCGCGTACCGCGCCCCCAGCCTCCAAGGAAGTCGGACAGGGCGCGGTGCTGCTGTTCCTCGCGTGCCACCTGTTCGGCGAGGACGTCGCGGTCGACGTACGGGTCGACGGCGGCGAGAACCAGGCGCTGGAGTTCGTCGGGTTCGAGGGCTTCGACTTCCGACTGCGCGGCGTGGTCAATGTCAAAGCCGTGGCGGCGGGCGAAGGCCGGCCATCGCGGATGGCGGATGGTCGCGCTTGCCCGTGGTCGCGGGCTGCGTGTACCGCTGGGCCTGGTCGTGAGTGAGCAGGACGCGGGTGACCCGGCTCCAGCTTCCGGTGCGTGGCCTCGACGTCACCGCACTCTGGATGGACATGGCCGTGGCCGCCATGCGCTTGCCGCCCGGCGTGATCCTGGATGGCGAGGCCGTGGTGTACGTCGCCGACGCTGACGGCCGTGCGCGGATCAGCTTCGCCGCGAAGCCCGGGTCAAACCCCTTGCCTAATGGTCAAGGAACGTTGACCATTGGGGGCATGCCTACCGATGATCTTCCCGAGACGTTTCACGTCACCACGGACGAGCAGCTGCGCGCCGTTTCCAATCTCACGCGTCACCGGATCATGGCCGTGCTCCGCTTCGAGCCGGCGACGATTACGCAGATCGCCGCGCGGGTGGGCCTTGCGAAGGGGAGTTCCAGCTATCACGTGCGGCTGCTGGAGCGGGCCGGGCTGGTCAAGGTGGTGCGGACGCGGAAGGTGCGGGGGGTCACCGAGCGGTACTACGCGATGGCCGCGCGGTCGATCGAGCTGCCGGATCCGGGCGAGGGAGGGCCGGATGTGCTGATGCGGCATGCGGTGGCCGACCTGGAGGCAGCGCCGGCGGAGGGCGAGCGGCACGTACGGATGGCGCATCTGCGGCTCACCGACGAGCAGTTCGCGCAGCTGGGGGCGCGGCTGCAGGCACTGGCGGACGAGTACCGGCAGCTGTCCGATCCGTCGCTGCCGGATGCCTCCCTGGTCTTCGCACTGTTCCACCCCGCATCGGGCGAGCAGGCCGAGGGGGACGCCAAGTGACCTCAGACATCGGGAAGTTGCCGGCCGGGTTCGGACGGCTGTGGACCGCGCAGACGGTGTCCTCGCTCGGTGACGGGGTGTCGCATGCCGCGCTGCCGCTGCTCGCGTTGACGTTGACGCGGGATCCGATGGCGCTCGCCGTCGTCACGGCGGCTGGAACGCTGCCGTGGCTGCTGTTCGGGGTGCTCGGCGGTGCGCTGGTGGACCGCTGGGACCGCCGGCACACGATGTGGGTCGCGGATGCGGCGCGTGCGGTGCTGCTTGCGATACCGGCGGTGGCGGCCGCGCTCGACGTGCTGAGCATTGCGCTGCTCGCGGGTGTCGCCTTCCTGCTCGGCCTCGGCGGGCTCTTCTTCGACACGGCCGCCACGGCCTATCTGCCGGATCTGCTCGGCCGCGATCCCGCACTGCTGGAGCGCGCCAACTCCCGCCTGCGCGGCACCCAGACCGCCGCGTCCGGCTTCGCGGGGCCGCCCGCGGGCAGCGCCCTGCTCACGCTCGGGCGGGCGGTGCCGCTGCTCGCCGACGCGGTGTCGTTCGCCATCTCCGCACTGCTCGTACGGTCGCTTCCCGCCACGCCCCGGCCCGTGCCTCAGGTTCGCGAGTCGCTGCTGCGGCAGGCGCGGGCCGGTGCCTCGTACGTCTTCCGGGACCGGTTGCTGCTAGGGCTCGCACTGCGTCCGGCGGTCGGGAACATCGCCTTCCTCGCCGTGGAGACCGTCCTCGCCCTCTTCGCGCACGACCGTCTCGGCATCGACACCTACGGCTTCGGCCTGCTCCTCACGGCGGAGGCCACCGGCGGTCTGCTCGGCGCGGCCGTCGCCTCCATCCTGGGCCGGCGACTTGGCACCGGCACCGCACTGACCTGCACGGCCACAGTCGAAGGGCTTGCCATCCTGGGCCTTGCCGCCGCCCCCAACCCGTACATTGCCGGGCTGGCGCTCGCCGTCTGCGGAGCGGGCATGGGCGCCACGATGGTGCTCGGCCCCTCCCTGCGACAGTCGATCGTCCCCGCCCACCTGATGGGCCGGGTCGCCTCCACCTCCCGCATGCTCGCCATGTGCGCCGCCCCGTTCGGCGCCTTCCTCGGCGGCTGGCTGGCCACCACCTACGACGTGCGCACCCCGCTCTACACCGCCGCCGGCCTCCTACTCACCATGACCGCCGTCACGTCGACCATGACCAGCAACCGCCGGGTCCAGGCGGCGCTGCAGGCCGCCGCACCGACCGATGCCCCAGCACACCCGGCACCCCTGGATCCCGCGCAGAAGGGCGCCCCATAGGGAGCGTTTTGACCCGCTGTGGTTGTTGTTTGGCGTCGATTCGCGGACCGAGCCGGGACGGGGTCCTCAGGGCAGACGTGTCTCATGCGGGGCAAGGGATTCGTGTCGTCGTTCGGCAACCCGTTTCGTTCCGTTCGCTCCCGTCTGATCCCAACGCGCCCCCGGCTGACCTCGTTTGCGGCCTGGGAAGGCGCGGCCTGCCCGACGGTACTGCCGAAACTTGACGCGACACCGCCCGTATCCCAGCGACGTCTCCGATGCGCGCTGATCGGGCCCGCACTCACCACCTGGCGTGCCGGGCAAGGCCTGCCGGTGGGTCTGCCGGCGTTCCATAACGCCGGCCATCCTGGCTCATGGGACGTAGCCACTATGGCCGGCCGCTCCTCGCGGACCGGCGGGCGTCTCATGCTCTGCGTGCTGCCCGTGCGAGGTCTCGGGCTGCTGTATCCACGCGGCCAGCAGCCCAAGCGCCTCTTCGGAGCTGGAGCCTGCCTCGGCGGTGTAGACACTCAGCCGCTGGTCCGGGTCGGCGGGCAGGGTGAGGGACTCGTAATTGAGGGTGAGCGGGCCGACGACCGGGTGGTGGAAGTGTTTGCTGCCATGCGTGTGCCGGTACACGTTCTGGTCGGCCCACCAGCTGCGGAAGTCCTCATCCGTGATGGAGAGTTCGCCGACGAGCTCGGCCAGCAGTGGATCGTGGGGATGGCGTCCGGCGTCACGCCGGAGCGAGGCGACGATGTCCTGGGCGTGGGTGTCCCAGTGGGCATACAGCGAGCGGGCGCTCTCGTCGCAGAACATGAACCGCACCAGGTTCCGCTCGCGGTGCGGCAGCGCGTCGAAGTCTGTGAGCAGCGCACGGGCCATCCGGTTGGACGCGAGTACGTCCAGCCGCCGCCCCAGCACAAGGGCGGGGGTGTGTTCGAGGATCCGAAGCAGGTCGCGCAGTCCCGGGCGGACCGGCTGCGGACGCGTCGCTGTGCGGCGGGGCCTGCCCGCGGTGGGCTTGGCGAGCTGGAACAGATGGGTGCGTTCGACGGGATCGAGGCGTAGCGCGCGGGAGATGGCGTCCAGCACGGTCTCGGAGACGTTCAGCCGGCGTCCGCGTTCCAGGCGTACGTAGTAGTCGACGCTCACGCCCGCCAGGTGAGCGACCTCCTCGCGGCGCAGTCCCGGCACGCGCCGGGAGCCGCCGTCGTCGGACAGGCCCGCCTGGCGCGGGGTGATCCGTGCCCGCCGAGAGCGGAGGAACTCACCGAGAGCTGTGTTGCGGTCCATGCCGTTCACGATAGGGCCCGAGATCGCCCCGACGGCCGGCGAAAGGGGGACTGGCAGTCCCCCGGTCCGGCTGTCCCCAGGGCGAAGCGGACTCCCCGGAAGCCGATCAGCAGCCGATTCCGGTGCTGAAGTGGAACGTGCCTGGACCGGCCGGGGCTCAACCCGCCCCCGGTCGGCTCCTGTTCGCATCGTATGAAGGGAACTCCTGTGTCGGACACCAAGACATTCCTGATCACCGGCGTCAGCACCGGCCTGGGCCGGGCACTTGCGCGCGCGGCGCTGGCCGCGGGCCACCGGGTGGTGGGCACGGTGCGCACGCACGGCGACGCACGGGCCTTCGAGGCGCTCGCCGGCGACGCGCACGCCCGCATCCTGGAGGTGACCGACCATGACGCCGTGGACACGGTCGTGGCGGAGACCGAGCACGACCTGGGCCCGGTCGACGTACTCGTCGCCAACGCCGGGTACGGCCATGACGGCCTCTTCGAGGAGTCCTCGATGGATGACCTTCGCCGTCAGTTCGAGGTGAACGTCTACGGAACCGTGGCGGTGATCAAGGCCGTGCTGCCGCACATGCGGGAGCGCCGCCGCGGCCACATCATCGCCGTCACCTCGATGGGCGGGCTGATCACCATGCCGGGCCTCAGCTTCTACCACGGCAGCAAGTTCGCGGTGGAGGGCATCCTCGAAACCCTCGGCAAGGAGGTCGCCGATTTCGGCATCCATGTCACCGCCGTCGAACCGGGCAGCTTCCGCACCGACTGGGCCAGCCGCTCGATGAGCCGCGCACCCCGCGAGATCGCCGACTACGACGAACTGTTCGAGCCGCTGCGCGCCCGGCGCATCCACGGCAGCGGACACCAGCCGGGCGACCCGGACAAGGCCGCGACCGCGGTACTGCGCATCGTGGCGGCCGACCAGCCGCCGACGCGCCTGCTGCTCGGCACCGACGCTCTTCGGCTCGTGAAGGCCGGACGCGACGCCTTCGAGCGCGACATGCTGGCATGGGCCGAGCTGTCGGCCTCCACCGACTTCGACGACGCCAGCCGGTCCGCCTGACGCCACTCGCTGTCGGGCCCCCGGCGCGGGGCCTCGACGGCGGAGGCGGCAGTGTCTGCACCCGAGGAAGAGTTCGGCGCACTGGCCGGCGCCATGCCGTCGCCTGCACCGCCGCTACGAGCGCAAGGCCGAGCACCTCCTCGCCTTCGTCGCCATGCCGCAGCCCTCATCAGCCACCGCAGACTCACCACTGAGCGATGTGCATCTTGAAAACGGCTGGTCATCGGGGCTGGTCTCGGTGGTGGTCGTCTCCTGGGCTGGTCGCGGGCGGGTGCCTGTGGTGAAGATCGTCTGGCAGGCCGATGAGTAATGCCGCCACGCCAGGTCTGCACGCAGTGAAACCAGTCCGGAGGAAGACCACAGGAGGTCGAAGTGTCCAGATCAGTGCTCGACATGTCGGTGTCACTCGACGGGTACATCGCCGACACCGACGATTTCCTCGGCGGCGACGACGGCGAGCGGCTGCATAAGTGGGCCGACCCTGACGGGGAGACCGGCCAGCCGTCCGGGCCGGCTGCGCAATTCCAGGACGAGTGGAATGCGGCCGGTGCGGTGCTCGCGGGACGGCGGACTGCCGAGCTCATGGATCACTGGGGTGGTGATCACGGCGGTCTCCCGATCTTTGTGCCCAGCCACCGCCCGCCCGGCCCGGCCGCCCGCTGGGGCTATCCACTGGTGACGTACGTGACCGATGGGATCGAGAGCGCAATGGCACAGGCCAAGGCCGCAGCCGGAGGCAAAGCTGTGCAGGTGCGTGGCGCGTACACGGCGCAGCGGGCGCTCGAGGTCGGGGTGCTGGATGAGGTGCAGATCCATCAGATCCCGGTGCTTCTCGGGCGTGGCCGTCGCCTGTTCGACGTGTTGCCGTCAGAGATCGAGTTGGAGATCGTCCGGGTGATCGACACTCCGCAGGCCACCCACATCCGCTACCACGTCCGTCGCTGAGCGCGCGGGCAGACGATCTTGAGCGTGGGCAATCGTCCGTAACCAGCACGAGTACGCGATCAACGATCCACACCAACCCTGTGACCAGCAACTTCAAGTTGCACAAACTTCAGTGAACAGTTCCTCAGGCGCTCAGACCGGTGCGCACAAACAGGCAGAACGGGTGGCCCACCGGGTCGCACAGGACGCGCACGCCGGCCTGAGGTTGGAAGTCCGCCACCGTTGCCCCCAGAGCAAGCGCATGCCCGACGGCTGCTGCAAGATCGTCCACCTCGATGTCCAGATGCATCATCAACTGCTGCTCCGACCGTGTGGAAGGCCACTGCGGGCGGGTAAATAGCGGCTCCCTCTGGAACGACAGTCCGGCACTGCCGTCCGGCGCTGCGATCTCAACCCAGCCCGGTTCTTCCTTCCGCACCGGCCACCCGAGCAGACCCTGATAGAACCGCGCCAGCTCATGGGGGTCCGGTGCATCAAGAGTGGTCGCAGCCAACGTGAAACGCGGTTGGGGCTTCATGCAGCGCTGCTGCCCTCTTCCGCTGCCGATAGGCGTTGAGCCAGCGCCGAGCCGTCTGGCTGGCCCCGGCCCTTGCCCCGGTTGTCTCGGGCGTCCTCAGCTCATCAGCTCGGGCGCGAAGTAGTCACGCAGGTGGGCGATCTTCCCGTCGCGGATGCGGAAGATCTGTACCAGCGCGACGGCCACGTCACCCTTGTCACCGTCACCGTCTCCGTCTCCGTCTCCGTCGAAGACCGTGTCGATCTCGGCGATGAACACGTCGGGGTCGGCGGTGGTGTGCAGCACGTATCCGGACTTCGCCAGGTTCGGTGCGCGGCCGTGCTCTCCCTGTTGTTCGTAGTAGGCCGCCATCACGCTGCGGATCTCCTCGCGGCCCACCATCCGCTGGGGGAAGGCGGCGCCTGCCGGCATGAGTGGTGCCTCCAGGACACCGTCCTCGGTGAAGTTCTCGGCAAGGGCATCGGCGTTGCTGGTCACGGCGCCGGCGTACACGTGGCTCTCGAAGATCTCCTGCGGCGTTCGGGACACGGCGGCCTCCCTGGACTCGGACGCGGAAGGCCACCTCACCACACGGGTGCGGCGCCGGATGCGGGATTACGGGATGACGGCGTGATGACGGCCCCCACCATGAACGTCCCGTCATGGTGGGGGCCTTAGGTCAGCAGCGGTGCGCCGTCGTGCCGGCCGGCTGTGCGGTTGGTGTTCGGTGCTCTCGTCAGCCGACCCTGAGCACGGCGTTGCCGGTGATCTTCCGGTCGCGCAGGTCGTTGAGGGTGGTGGCGGTGTGCTGCCAGTCCTCCAGGCGGCCGATCTGCGGGTGCAGCCGGTCCTTGGCGACGAGGCTGACGAGTTGTGCCAGGTCGGTGCCGAACAGCTCGTCGAAGTGCTCGTAGTGGAAGTGGCGCACGGTCGCCGAGCGCGGTCCCTTGAAGAACTCGAAGAAGCTGAGCTGGGCGGGCTGGCGGGAGGCCTGGCCGAACCAGATGAGCTGTCCGCGTTCCTTCAGCAGGGCGAGGCTTTGGGGGGTGGAGGTGCCGCCGACGGATTCCATGACGATGTCGTAGGGGCCGGCGGCCTCGCTGAGGTCGTGCGCCACTGTCGCGCCGAACTCGGTGAGGTGCTTGCCGCGTTCGGGGGTGGCCGTGATCGCGGTGACCTCGGCGCCCTCGCCGATGGCGAGCTCGGTGACGTAGTGGCCAACTCCCCCGGAGGCTCCGGTGAGCAGGATCCGCTTGCCGGCGACCGATCCCGCGGTGCGCAGCAGTCGCAGGGCGGTCAGTCCGGCCAGGGGAAGGGCCGCCGCCGACTCGAAGGAGAGGTCGTCGGGGATCTCGGTGAGGGAGCGGGTGGGGACGGCGACGTACTGGGCCCAGCCGTTGGCGGGCGGGTGGCCGACCACCCGGCGGCCGGCGGCCGGTCCACTGCCGTCCGCCGCCGCGCGGACGACGACGCCGGCGATGTCCTTGCCGGGGCGGCCTCCTCCCGGGCGCAGCGGTCCGTGCAGTTGGAAGACCTCGCCGCGGTTGACGGAGAATGCCCTCACCTCGATCAGGGCTTCGTCCGCCGCCGGCTGCGGCTCTTGACTCTCGCCGAGCTCGACCATTTCCTCGGGTCGGCCGGTGGGCAGCAGGGCCTTCATCGGGTGGCCTCCTGCGGGCGGACGGTGTGGGGCATGGCTGACTCCTGTGTCGTGTCTCAAGAGGGGTGTGGCGTCGTGGGGGTGTTCATGTCCGCGGGCCGCGCCTGGCCGTCTCCCGCTTTCCGGAAATTGCTTCCTGTGTGCGGGAGTTCGACCGGCGCATTGCGGCGGACCTGTGGGGTGTGCTTGTTTTCCGGCCGGTGCTCGACACGTTAGGAGCTGCCCGTGGGGCCGCTCAAGGCACATGCCACCGAGGTGCGGGGCGTGTGTTTCCTAAGGAACACGGGTGGCGGGGCCGGGAAGGGCGGCGCGCGTCTTCCGCTGGCGGCCTGTGCTGTGCACGGGCCATGTGCGGGGCCGGCCCGCCCGGTTCAGGGCCGTGGTGTGGTGGGTGGGTTCGCTCGCCAGGTGCCCGCTGCCGGGTGTCCGGTGCGGTGGGTCCACCGCGGGCGGGGGCGGACAGTCCGGGGGCTGGGCGGTTGGGGGGTGCGGGTGGCCAGGGCGTGCAGTACGGCGAGCACCGCGGCGAGTTCGTCGGCATCGGCGTTGCCGCGCACGAGCCGTACCGCAGGCGGTGGCGGGTTCTGCTGCTCGGTGCTCATACGGGCTGGTTGCCGTGCTTGCGCTCGGGCAGCTGGGCGTGTTTGGTGCGCAGCATGCGCATTGATTTGATGAGCAGTTCGCGGGTGCGCCGGGGGTCGATGACGTCGTCGACCAGGCCGCGTTCGGCCGCGTAGTAGGGGTGCATGAGTTCTCGTTTGTACTCGGCGACGCGGCGGGCGCGGGCGAGGTCGGGGTCGTCGGCGGCGGCGATCTCGCGGCGGAAGACGACGCCTGCCGCGCCCTCGGCGCCCATCACGGCGATCTCGTTGGTGGGCCAGGCGAAGGAGAGGTCGCAGCCGATCGAGCGGGAGTCCATGACGATGTAGGCGCCGCCGTAGGCCTTGCGCAGGATGACCTGGACGCGGGGGACGGTGGCGTTGCAGTACGCGTACAGGAGTTTGGCGCCGCGTCGGATGATGCCGTCGTGTTCCTGGTCGGTGCCGGGCAGGAAGCCGGGCACGTCGACGAGGGTGACCAGGGGGATGTTGAAGGAGTCGCAGAACTGCACGAACCGTGCGCCCTTCTCGGAGGCCGCGATGTCGAGGGCTCCGGCGCCGGCCATCGGCTGGTTGGCGACGATGCCGACGACCTGGCCGCCGAGCCGGGCCAGTGCGGTCAGGAGGTTGGGTGCCCAGCGTTCGTGCAGTTCGAAGTAGTCGCCGTCGTCGGTGAGTTCCTCGATGACGCGGCGCATGTCGTAGGCCTGGTGCGGGTTGGCCGGTACGAGGTTGACCAGTGCGTCGCCGCTGCGGTCCCAGGGGTCGTCGCTGTCCTCGTCGGGTGGCAGTTCGCGGTTGTTGGCGGGCAGCATCGACAGCAGGTGGCGTACGTCTGCCAGGCAGGACTCCTCGTCGTCGTGGAGGAAGGTGGAGACGCCGGAGCGGGCCGAGTGGACGTCGCCGCCGCCGAGTTCGTCGTGGCTGACCTGTTCGCCGGTGACGGCGTGCACCACGTCGGGGCCGGTGATGTACATCTGCGCGGTGCCGCGCACCATGAAGACGAAGTCGGTGAGGGCGGGCGAGTAGGCGGCGCCGCCGGCGCACGGTCCGAGGATGACGCTGATCTGCGGGATCACGCCGGACATGCGGACGTTGCGGGTGAAGATGCCGCCGTAGCCGGCGAGTGCGGTCACGCCCTCCTGGATGCGGGCGCCGGCTCCGTCGCTGAGGGCGACCAGGGGCGCCCCGGCGGCTTCGGCCATGTCCATGATCTTGTGGATTTTCTGGGCGTGGGCTTCGCCCAGTGCGCCGCCGAAGATCCGGAAGTCGTGCCCGAACACGAACACCTGGCGGCCCTCGACGGTGCCCCAGCCGGTCACGACGCCGTCGCCGTGCGGCCTTTTGGCCTCCAGGCCGAAGCCGGTGGCGCGGTGGCGGCGCAGGCCCTCGATCTCGGTGAAGGAGTCCTTGTCCAGCAGGAGTTCGATGCGTTCGCGGACGGTGAGCTTGCCCCGGGCGTGCTGGCGCTGGGTGGCCGAGGGGTCGGGCCCGTCGGCCACCTCGCGTTGGAGGGCGGCGAGTTCATCGAGCCGTTCGTGCATGGACGGCGCGGTCCGCTGGACGAGGCTCTCCAGTTCCAGGGCGCTGCTGTCGGGCGCTTCGGTGTCGTCCAGGGGCCGTGTCGGCGGGCTGAGGTCTGGTGCTTTGGCCATCGGGAACTCCTTTTCTGCGCACCGGCAGGTGGCTGACCGCTCACGCTAGGCAGCCGGTGGCGGCAAAGGACAGAACACGGGCCGCAGGACGAATTCGGTCATTCTTTGGTGACAACTGTGCTGTTTCTTCAGGCACTTCGCCCGGTGGTACGCCGGGGAGCCGAAGGAGATATCCGCACGGAGCTCTCGGAACACGCGTAGAACCCCTCGTAGTACGCGGCGGCCGCGGGCGCCATAGGGGGCGCTAGGTTCGCGTTCCAGACATCTTCAGGAAGGAGCCGGCCACCCCTATTTCCTTCTTTCCCGGAGGCATTGAGTGAGCGAGGAGAAAGAGCCAGACGATGGCAGACACTGACCCGGCGTCTTCGCTGTCGCGACACAGAGTTGCGGTCGTGGTGGACCCGTTCCCGATCTCCCGGGCGGCGGTGGCCTCACTGCTGAGGCACTCCGGCGCGGTCGATGACACCCAGGAGGCGGAGAGCCGGCCAGGCGCCCTGGAACTGGTGCGGCGCCTGAGCGCCGACCTGCTGGTCACCGATGTGGACCTGGCGGGCCGCGGCGACGGGGTCCACCTGTGCCGCCAGACCAAACGGCTGGCCCGCCCGCCGGCCGTGCTGATGTTCACGGGCACCGACGACCCCGCGGTGGTGGCTGCCTGTCTCGCCAGCGGGGCCGACGGGTTCGTGCACCGCTCGGCGACGCCCGAGCGGCTGGTGCGGGCCGTGGACTCCCTCGCGGCGGGGCGGCCCGTGTGGCACCTGCGCGAGCACGCCGACACGGTGCCCGCCGCGGGGCAGCGGCCGCGCGTGCACGGCATGACCACCCGCGAACAGCAGATACTCGGACTGCTCCTGGGCCGCTATTCCAATGACGAAATAGCGGCCGAACTTCATCTGGCCCGACAGACCGTCAAGAACCATGTCAGCAATATCCTGCGCAAACTCGGCGCGGCGAACCGGCGTGAATTGCTGGCCAACCGCGGATCACTCACCCGGGCGTCGTGAACAGACGCCCGCCGATATCCGGTGCGCGCCGCAGATGCCGTACTCCCTTGGTGGCATCCGAAGTCCCCCAAGGGAGAATGTCCAAGCCCCGCCCCGCCCCTCTACTGTCGAGGTGACGCAGGGCGGGGCTTTGGCCAAGTACCGGACACGGTAGGGACAATTCCCGCACGCGGCACCTCCCGTCACATCCCCCGCACGGGTGGCGCCGCCCAGGTCCTTGAGCCCCGCCCTGCGTCCCCGCCGTGACCGTCGCCGCCACGGACGGCGGCGGTCACGGAACCCACGCACCCCCTTGGAGGTACCCCACCGTGAGCACCCCTGTCTCCCCCGCCCGATTCCAGGGCCGGGTCGCCCTCGTCACCGGCGCCAGCCGCGGCATCGGACTCGCCGTCGCCGAACGCCTGGTCGCGGAGGGCGCCCGGGTATGCCTCACGGCCCGCTCCCCCGAACCCCTCGCCGAAGCGGTCACCCTGCTCGGCGGCCCGCAGCACGCCCTCGCCGTCGCCGGCAAGGCCGACGACCCGGCCCACCGCGCCGAGGCCGTACAACGCACCGTCCAGACCTTCGGCCGCCTCGACGTCCTCGTCAACAACACCGGGATCAACCCGGTGTTCGGTCCCGTCCTCGGCCTGCAGGAGGACGCCGTCCGCAAGGTCTTCGAGGTCAACGTGCTCTCCGCCCTCGGCTGGCTGCGCCAGGCCCACACGGCGTGGATGGGGGAACACGGCGGCGCGGTCGTCAACATGACAGCCGTCGCGGGCCTGCGCGCGGCCGAGGGCATCGGCGCGTACGGCGCGAGCAAGGCCGCCCTCATCCACCTCACCGAACAGCTCGGGCAGGAACTCGGCCCGCACATCCGGGTCAACTCGGTGGCCCCCGCCGTCATCAAGACCCGTTTCGCCTCGAAACTCTACGAGGACCGGGAGGAGCAGGTCGCCGCGGGCTACGCGCTCGGCAGGCTCGGCACCCCCGAGGACATCGCCGCGGCGGTCGCCTACCTCGCCTCCGACGACGCGTCCTGGGTGACCGGCCAGACCCTCACCGTGGACGGCGGCCTGATAGCCGCCGGCGGGGGAATCTGAACCTTGAAGGCTCCCCTCCCTGAAGGGAGGGGATTGTCCACCCTCCAGGGCTGAGCGGGGATTTACGGCTCAGGCTGCCTCTGGGTCCACCGGACCAGGAGGTCTTGCGCCCTCAGCACCGTCCGGGTTCCAACCTGCCCGGACCAGCACCACGCGGGCGGAGTTCTTGTCCCTGGGGGACACGGCTCCGCACACGGTGCAGGTATACGTTCTCATCGAGAGAGGTAGTGCGTGCTTGGCTCTCGCTCCGCACTGCGCACAGTCCATCGTGGTGTGCGCCGGGTGCACGAGACGGACGTCCCGTGCGTGCTTACGGCCCATCTCGACCAGGGCACGCTT
>NZ_JBMNDS010000135.1:9996-15961 GCF_052543295.1 Streptomyces sp. SAS_270 | reverse complement strand
GCCCGCCGTCCGGGCCCGCCCCTCCAGTCCCTCAGTCCTTCGCTCCTACCGCTGCTTCGGCACCTTGGCCGCCGTGACCGTCCTCTCCGGTGTGTTCCACCCGGAGATCCGCAGGTACGGCACGGACCCGTGCAGATCCGCCGTGCGGTACGTGACCTTCAGCGTCGCCGACTCGCCCGGCCACAGGCTGACTTGGTTGTCGGACCACTGAACGGGCAGCACCGGCTTGCCCGACGCGTCCACCAGGTGGACGTCGGTCAGCAGTGAGGGAGTTCTGTCGCTGCCCGCGTTCCGTACGGTGACCGTCGTCGTCGACGTGCCGTCCGCTCCGGCATCGGTCGACGCGGAGGCAGAAATCGGTACCTGCGCAAGGGAGTTGAGCCCCTTCAGGTCGGCGTAGCTGGTCGTCGGCGTGTAGTACCAGTCGGTGTTGGCCCAGTCGAGGGTGTCAGGCTTGGTGGAGAGCCAGTAGACGTTGCGGCTGACTTCCCGGCCCGCGGAGTCGGTCAGCGTCAGGCGGGCGAGATAGGTCGCCGACAGGCCGCTGACCGAGGACGGCACGGTGAGCGCCGTACTGTGCGCGCCGTCCCCGCCCACGCTCAGACCGGCCGCCGACTTGTCGTACCGCTGTGAGCCGTCGGTGTTGAAGAGCGTCACCCTGGCCGTGAGTCCGGAGGCGGCGGCATGCCGGCTGTTCACCACCACGACGGAGCGGTTGTCGTAGGAGTACTGGACGTGCAGCGGCTCGTTCGCCTTCTTGGCGCCGAAGTAGGCGCCTCCCTGGTCGAGGTAACGGTCCATCAACTGCCAGTGCAGTGACGTCCATCCGCTGTTGAACATCCAGTAGACGACTCCGGTGGACGGCTTGGAGGCGTCCGTCGCGTTGCGGCCGTACGCCTCGAACTGTGCGCGCACGTTCTCGTACTGGGCGAGCTGGGCCTTGCGTACGTAGTCCGTGAGGCCGGCCGGAGCTCCGTAGCGGCCGGTCAGGGCGTCGTCGTAGAGCTTGAGGGTGCCGAAGGTCGACGACGGGGAGCGGTGGTACTGCTTGGCGTTCGGGTTCTTCCAGAGGGTGTCGAGCTCGGCGGGGGAGAGCATACGGCGGAGGGTGTCGAGCGTGGGGATGTCGGGGCCCGCGCTGGTCTCGGAGTTGAAGCCGGTGGCGCCGCCCTCGCGTTTGGCGTACCAGTAGTTCGGCGGGATCCAGTCGTAGGGGCCGGACATCTTCATGCCTGAACCGCCGCTGATGGGTGCGGAGTTGTCGGAGGCGGCGGCGACCACCGGGGTGGGCCAGTCGGAGGCCTTGAGGGCGTCGACGTAGTTCTTCTCGATCGTCGCGTCGGGAGCGAAGTCGCTGCCGATGAGGAAGGAGACGACGCTCGGGTGGTCGCGCAGACGTGCGGCCTCGGCGGCCATCGACGCCTTGGCGATCGGATAGTCGGCCGCGGTCCATTTGTCACCGGACTCACCGCCGTTGACGTTGCCCTCCCACTTGTCGCAGCACTCCCAGCCGGGAAGCGTGAGGATGCCGTAGCGGTCGGCGAGGTCGAAGAACTCGTCCGGCTCGATGTGGCCTTCCAGACGGATGGTGTTGAGGCCGAGGTCGAGCGCGTACTTCAGCCGGTCCTCGACGTAGGTCCGGTCCCAGCGCAGGAACTCGTCGGGCGACCAGCCGCCGCCCTTGATGAGCAGTTTGCGGCCGTTGACGCGGTACTGCCGTGCTCCGTCGGAGTTCAGTGGCGCCTGTACGTCCCGGATGCCGAAGCGCTCGTGGGCCGTGTCGGAGACGGTGCCGGCGACGGAGGCGGTCAGATCGAGGCCGTACAGCGGCTGTTCGCCCATGCCCGCCGGCCACCACACCTTCGGGGAGGTCAGACGGAGCTGCGGGAAGTCGGCCGGCGCGAAGACGACCGGCTTCGTCTCGTGCGCCGCGAGGGGTACGGTCCTGCTGACGGCCAGCGAGCCGATCGTGCCTGAGACCGTCGCGGTGACCGGGGCATCGGAGTCGTTGCGGACCCGGGCCTTGACCGTCAGATCCGCGGAGGCCAGGGACGGTACGTCGAGCCTGGTCACCACGTGCGCGTCACGCAGCGCGACCGGGCCGCCGCGGTGCACGAGGACGTCGCGGACGATGCCCATGTTCTCGTCGGGCGGCGGCTGGAGCCAGTCGATCCAGCCCATGGTCAGGTTCTTGTTCGGGCTGTTGGGCTGGATGCGGAAGGCGACCGTGTTCGTGCCCGCCCGGACCAGTGAGGTGACGTCCAGCTCGTGGTGGGTGTAGGCGCCCGCCACGTCGGCGGCCTTGGCGATCTGCCGGCCGTTCACATAGACGTCGGCCGCCGAGATCACCCCGCTGAAGTCCAGCTGGGTGCGCTCGGAGGTGTCGGCGACGGTGAAGTCGGAGCGGTACCACCAAGGGACGTCGAAGTCGGCCTTCGGGATCTTCTGCTGGTTGGTCGAGTAGAACGGGTCCGCATACTTTCCGCCCGCGAGCAGCGCGGCCAGAACGGTGGAGCGCGGGCCCGCCGGATACCAGCCGCCCGTCGGGTAGCCGGGGCTGGAGACGGCGGCCGCGGAGTCGGTGACCTCGGCCGTCGACTGGATTGCGTAACCGGAGAGCGCGGTGGTGGTTCCCGGCGTGGAGGCGACGGCGGTGCTGCGAGGAGTGGGGGAGTGAGGCTCTCCGTTGCCGTGGCCGCCCGTCCACGCGCTCGTGGTGAGCGTGCCGAGCAGGGCGAGAGCGACGGCGGCCGTGGCGAAGCGCCGTCTGGAGGCAGGGCGGTGGAACACGGTGGTCTCCTTGGGAGGTGGGGGAGCATCCGCGCTTCGGCACTGCGGGTCAGGGGGCGGGGGCTGGGCACAGCAGGGGCGGGCGAGCGAGTCCGCGACCAATCAAGTTAGGAAACTTTACTAACTAGGCCCACAAGCTAAGCCGCAGAGCAGACCATGTCAATCACCACCGCGCCAGGAGGGGAGACCGCCGCGTGGCGGAAGACCCCCGCGCAAGGGGAGACCGCGGAGTCCCGCGCAAGGGGAGGCAAGAGCGGGGCAAGAGTGGCCGCACAAGCCGGAGTTACGAGGCCGAGCGCCGCTCGAACACCACGTCGCGCGCGGTCCCCAGGGCCGTGGCCACCGCGCCCAGCAGCACCGCGTCCTCGCCGAGCAGGCTCGGTACGATCTTGGGGCGCAGCGGTGTGAGGCCGCGCAGGGTCTCGCGCACCGGACGCAGCAGCAGGTCGAGGCTGTGGCCCACGCCGCCGCCGAGCACCACCAGGTCGGGGTCGAGCACCGCGGCCGCGGCCGCCACGGTGTGCGCGATCCGCTCACCCTCCAGCCCAACCGCCTTGACCGCGGCGGGGTTCCCCTGCCGTGCCGCGTCGAACACGGCCTTCGCGGTGAGCTGCCCGGTCATCCCGAAGTGACGCGCCGCCTCGACGACGGCCACCCCCGACACGGCGTCCTCCAGCGTGTCCGGCTTGTGCCGCCCCGGCCACGGCAGGAATCCGATCTCCCCGGCCCCGCCGTGCGCTCCGGTGAACAGCCGGCCTTCACTGACGACGCCCATGCCGAGCCCGGTGCCGATCATGATGTACGTGAAGAGGCGGCTCCCCGCGCCCACGCCGTAGGTGTACTCGCCCAGCGCGGCGAGGTTGGCGTCGTTGTGGACCTCCAGCGGGATGGCCAACTCCTCGCGCATCCGGTCGAACAGGCCCGCGCGGCCCCAGCCGGGCAGATGCATCGCGTAGCGCACCCGGCGCTGCTTCTCGTTGTACACACCCGGCGTGCCCACGACCGCGTGCACCACCTCGTCGGGCTTCACGCCGGAGTTGGCGACGACCTGGTGTGCCGTGGAGACCACCAGGTCGGCCATGGCGCCGGAGGTGCGTGCGCGGTTGCGCACGTCGGCGCGCGCGACCACGGCGCCGTCGAGATCGGCGACCGCCACGCGCAGCCAGCCGCGGCCGATGTCGATGCCCAGCGCGTACCCGGCGGCCGGGTCCGGGGCGTAGAGGACAGCCACCCGGCCGCGTTCCGGTGCGTGGGTGCCGACCTCGTGGACCAGTCCGGCCTCGGCCAGAGAGGCGAGGGCGCTGGAGACCGTGGGCTTCGACAGGCCCGTGTCGCGGGCGAGTTGGGCGCGCGAGGCCGCACCCGTGGTACGCAGCCGGTCGAGCAGCAGCCGCTCGTTGGAGCTCCGCAGCCGCTGACGGTTCCAGGGCTGTTCGGGTTGCGCTGCGGCGTCGCTGGCGGGCATCGCACCATTCTCACGCATACGTGGCACCCTCTTGACGCATCTAGTAAGGCTCCTTAACTTTATCGCCCAGTCAGCCTCGCCGGGCGAGCCAAGGGGAGCCCAGCGCCGGCCGGATACCCGCCGCCCTTGATCCGACGGCCGTCGACCGACGTCGGCCGTCCCGCCGTACCCCTCCCCGTGTCCTGCTTCAGGAGGCCTCCATGTCCGAAAATCCGCCACCCACCGGCGGTTTCGTCCGCCGCGTCGGCCTGTTCCAGGCCACCGCCATCAACATGAGCCAGATGTGCGGCATCGGGCCGTTCGTGACCATCCCGTTGATGGTCGCCGCCTTCGGCGGCCCGCAGGCGGTCATCGGCTTCGTCGCGGGCGCCCTGCTGGCGCTCGCCGACGGACTCATCTGGGCCGAGCTGGGCGCGGCGATGCCCGGATCCGGCGGCAGCTACGTCTATCTGCGCCAGGCCTTCCAGTACCGCACCGGGCGCCTGATGCCCTTCCTGTTCGTGTGGACGGCCATGCTCTTCATTCCGCTGATCATGTCCACGGGTGTGGTCGGCTTCGTCCAATATCTGGGTTACCTGGCGCCCGACATGGGCGAGACCACCGGTGACCTCGTCGGACTCGGCATCGTCGCCCTGGTGGTCGTTCTGCTGTGGCGCGGCATCGAGCACATCGCACGGATCACCGCCGTGATGTGGGCCGTCATGATCACCTCGGTCCTGCTGGTGATCCTGGCCGCAGCCAGCGACTTCAGCCCGCACCTGGCCTTCACCTACCCCGCGCATGCCTTCGACTTCGCGAGCAACCACTTCTGGCTCGGCTTCGCCGCGGGCCTGACCATCGGCATCTACGACTACCTCGGCTACAACACCACCGCCTACATGGGCGCCGAGATCAAGGATCCGGGCCGCACGCTGCCCCGCTCCATCATCTTCTCGATCCTCGGCATCATGGCGATCTACCTGCTGCTGCAGATCGGCACGCTCGGCGTCATCGACTGGCGCCGGATGACCGACCCCGGCGACATCGCCTCCACCTCCGTCGCCTCCGCCGTGCTGGAGAAGACCTGGGGCAAGGGCGCCGCCGACACGGTCACCGTCCTCATCCTCATCACCGCCTTCGCCTCGGTCTTCACCGGCCTGCTCGGCGGCTCCCGCGTCCCCTACGACGCCGCACGCGAACGCGTCTTCTTCCGCCCGTACGCCAAGCTGCACCCCCGGCACCGGTTCCCGATGCTGGGCCTGGCCACCATGGGTGTCGTCACGGCGATCGGGTTCCTCATCGGGCGCCACACCGACCTGGCCACCCTCATCCAGCTCCTCACCACAGTCATGGTGATCGTCCAGGCGCTGGCCCAGATCCTCGCCCTCTCCGTGCTGCGCCGACGCCAGCCGGGCCTGCGCCGCCCGTACCGCATGTGGCTCTACCCGCTGCCGAGCTTCATCGCCCTAGCCGGCTGGCTGACCATCTACGGCTACGCGGACAAGAACTCCCCGGGCCGCCACCCCATCGAATGGTCCCTCGCCTGGGTAGCCCTCGGCTGCGTCGCGTACATCGTCTGGGCACGCCTGGAGAAGGTGTGGCCCTTCGGCCCGAAGGAGATCACGGAGGAGTACCTGGCCCCACCGACTCCGGACGCGGAGCCTGCCGGGACGTAAGGGGGAGCCGGCCGGTGTGCGAAGGCGGGGGGGGCCCGGGAAAACAGGGCCCGCC
>NZ_JBMNDS010000135.1:0-9986 GCF_052543295.1 Streptomyces sp. SAS_270 | reverse complement strand
CCCCCCCCCCGCCTCGCGACGAAGCGTGCGCCCCACCCTGCACCGAAGCGTCGGCCCGCGCTGCGCCGACGCGTGCGCCCCACCCTGCACCGAGGCATCGGCCCGCGCTGCGCCTACGGAAAGCCCTCTTCCGCCACCCCTTGCACACGCGTTGCGCAGGTCAGTGGATCCTGATCGGCTCGGGGCACGTCACAGGGGAAAGGAGGCCAACCCATGCGCCGTACGACCCCCCGCCCGACCACCGTCCTCGCCCTCGCGGCATCCGCCCTTCTCCTCGCAGGCTGCGGCACGCAGTCCGGCGACAGTGGCTCCGGCAGCAGCGCCGTGACACCGTCGAAGGCGCCGTCGAAAGCACCGTCGTCGTCACCGACGGCCGGCGAGAAGGAGTGCGTGCCGGAGTCGTCACTCACCGCCGAGGACACGGGCCGCACGGTGTGCCTGGCGGCGGGCGGCGTCCTGCGCATCACCCTGGACGGCACCACCAAACGCGCCTGGAAGCCCGTCTCGGCCACCGGCGACGCCCTCGAAGCCACCAACGCGGGCATCGTCATCCAGCCCGGTGACGCCACCGCCGCCTTCACCGCGACATCCGCCGGCACGGCACACCTCACCTCGTCCCGCCCCGTGTGCGGCACCGACCCCGTCCACATCGCATGCAAGGGCCTTCAGGAGTGGACGGTGACGGTGGTGGTGCAGAAGTCCTGAGCCGTCCTCGCCTGTCGCCTCAGACCTCGCTGCCGGCGAAGGGTCCGTCGGCAGCGAAGGCCAGGTCGGCGAAGCGCCTGCCGAGACGCTGGTGGGTGGCGGCGTCCGGGTGGAGTCCGTCGGGCAGCGGAAGCTCGGCGAAGTCGGCCACGCCGTAGAGCTCACGTCCGTCGATGTAGTGCAGGTTCGCGTCCTCGGCCGCCCGCTGCCTGACGATCCGGGCCAGTTCGTCGCGGACGACGCCCAGGGCCAGCTTTCCGCTCGCACGTTCCGCGGGGTCGCCCATGGCCCTGAACCGCAGTCGCCCGGTGCCGAGTGCGGTGAAGTCGACGGCGCTGGGGCCGGGCGTGTCCTCGTGGATCGGGCACAGGATCGGCGAGACGACCAGCAGCGGTGCGCCGGGGTGGCCTTCGCGGATCGTGTCGAGGAAGCCATGGACGGCGGGGGTGAAGGCGCGCAGGCGCATCAGATCGGTGTTGACGAGGTTGATGCCGATCTTGAGGCTGATGAGGTCGGCGGGAGTGTCCCGGATGGCGCGGGCCGTGAACGGGTCGAGCAGGGCGCTGCCGCCCAGCCCCAGGTTGACGAGTTCCACACCTGCGAGGGCGGCGGCGAGGGCGGGCCAGATGGTGGTGGGACTCGCCGCGTCGGAGCCATGGCTGATCGAACTCCCGTGGTGCAGCCACACCTTGCGGCCCCGGTCCGGTGCGGGCTCCACGGGGGCGTCGGTGCGCAGCGCGACTAGTTCGGTGCTCTCGTTGTAGGGCAACCAGATCTCGACGTCCTTGATGCCGGAGGGCAGGTCGGTGAAGCGAAGGGTGCCGACCGGGCCGGGCCGGTGCTCAAAGGTCCCCTCGGCCATGTCGATGGTCAGGGTGTTGCCGCCGCTCACACCGGACTGACCGGCCAGGCGGCCGTTGACGAGCAGGTCGTACAGGCCGTCCGGACGAGGCGGGGCGCCCACGTGGACCCGCTTGGTGGGCAGGGTGTCCAGTTCCAGGGCCCTGGCCCGGGTGCGGAAGACCAACCGGACGCCGGAGGGCTGGGCCTCGGCCATCGCGAGTTGCCCGTCGGTGCTCTGAGCGCGGGCACGGGCGGGCAACCGGTGCGGCAGAACGCCATGGGGGGTGCGTTCCACGTCGAGGGCGCCGCGCAGGAGGTCGGCGGTGACGGGCGTGGTGATCCATTGGTGCGTGGCGGTCATGGTCTCAGCCTGTTGATGGGATGCGGGAGTTGATGAGGGTGTCCGAAGGAGGTGCCCGGGTCGGTCGGATCAGCCGGACGCCGGTCGGCTGAGGCGAACCGAAAAGGTGTGGCTGTCCTTCGACGGTCCGCGGTGCCGTGGACGGCGGGGGTCAGGGCGTGGGCCAGGTCCGCAGCAGGGCGTCGAGTCGATCCAGGATCCACGGCCAGGTCTCCTGCGAGTCGGGAGCACTGTGACTGAAGCCCCCGGCCATCTCCAGGCTGACGTAACCGTGGAAGACGCTGCCCAGCAGTCGCACGGCGTGTGTCTCGTCCGGCTCCGTCAGGTCGTAGCCGCGCAGGATGGCCCGGGTCATCTGCGCATGCCGGCCGCCCGCGCTCGCGGCCGCCGCCTGGGGATCGAGCCGGAGCTGCGCCGCGGCGTAGCGGCCGGGGTGTTCCCGGGCGTAGTCGCGGTAGACGTTCGCGAAGGCCGCGAGTGCGTCCTTGCCGGCCCGTCCCGCCAGGGCGTCGGCGGCCCGGTCGGCGAGTTCCTCCAGCGCGAGCAGGGCGATCCCCGTCTTGAGGTCCTGGGAGTTCTTGAGGTGGGAGTACAGGCTCGCGACCTTGACGTCGAACCGCCGTGCGAGCGCGGAGACGGTCACCTGGTCGAAACCGACTTCGTCCGCCAGTTCCGCACCCGCCTGGACCAGGCGTTCGGTGGTCAGTCCTGCACGTGCCATGGCCTCTCCTTCACTTGCCTGAAGAGATTATGCATTTGCCTATAAGGTTTAGGCAAATTAGCGTGGCTGTTATGAAGCCGCTGACCGAGCAAGAGATCCGCGCCGCGTTCGTCAACTGCACCAAGGGCGAGGCGAAGCGCCTGGCCGTTCCGCGCGATCTGGCCGACCGGCCCTGGGACGACCTCGACTACCTCGGCTGGCGAGATCCGCAGGCCCCGGACCGCGGTTACCTCGTCACCGAGCTGGACGGGCGCCCGAGGGCGCTGGCGCTGCGCTGCCCGAGCTCTGTCTCCGGGCAGCTGCGGCGCAGCATGTGTTCGATGTGCCTGACCACCCATACCGGCGGAGTCTCGCTGATGGTCGCCCCGAAGGCGGGAAAGGCCGGACAGCAGGGCAACTCGGTCGGGGCGTACATATGCAGCGATCTCGCCTGCTCGCTGTATGTGCGGGGCAAGAAGGACGCGGGCATCGGGGCGCGGCTCCATGAGTCGCTCACCCTGGAGGAGAAGATCCAGCGCACCGTTGCCAACGTCGCCGCGTTCATCGCCAAGGTGACCGTATGACTCCACAGGTCGCGCTGTTCAAGTGCTGCTGGTTCCAGGCCAGTTGTCGGGAGCGGCGCGTTGCGCACGCTGTTCGCGACGACGACGGGAGGGGAGGGCCGCCTCGGCTGGATCGGCCGAATGGCTGACGTGAAAGGTTTGCGGGCCGGTCGGCCATGACCGTTCGGGCCAGGCACGGGTTGAGGGCGCAGAGCCACGATGGCGACAGCCGACTCCCGTGATCCCCAGGATGCCCGTGACCCACACAGCCGACCCCGTCCACCCGGTCGTCGAACGACCGCTTCCCGCCCAAGCGGCACCGGTCGAACCGGCACCTGCCCAACCGGCGCCGGCCCATCCCGCACCCGCCCCACTCGCGCCGCGCGCCGCGCCACGACGCTGGAAACGCCACCGCGTTCCCCTCCTCGCCACGCTGCCGATGCTGGTCCTGTACGCGGTGTGGTGGGCGTGCCTCGCCACCGGCGGTGGTGACCTCGCGGCGCAGGAGGCGTGGGCGGAGTTCACGGCGCAGAACGGGGGATCGGCTTACAACCTGTCCTGGTACGGCGGCATGCACACCGCCAACTACAGCCTCCTCTCCCCGTACTTGATGGCCGCCGTCGGCGTGCGCACGGTCACCGTGGTCTCCGGGATCGCCGCCACCTGGCTGGCCGCGGTGCTGATCACCCGAACCGGCATACGGCGCCCGCTGGGCCCGGCGCTGCTCGCCGCGTTCGCGCTGTGGTGCAACGTCGCCTCGGGCCGTACGACCTTCGCGCTCGGTGTCGTCCTCGGCCTCGCCGCCTGTCTGCTGCTCGCCCGTGAACGACGCCTGGTCCTCGCCGGCGCGTACGCCGCGCTCGCGACCATGGCCAGTCCGGTCGCCGGGCTGTTCCTGGCCGTCATGGGCGCGGCGTTCCTTCTCGTACGGGACTGGAGGCGCGCCCTCGCCCTGCTGGTCCCGCCCGCCGCGGTCGTCGCCACGACCACGCTCCTCTTCCCGTTCACCGGCGAGCAGTTGATGCCGGCCGATCGGATCTGGGCGCCCGCGTCGCTCGGCCTCGCCGTCGCCGTCCTGGCCCCTCGCGGCTGGCGCGTGGCGCGCCGGAGCGGTGCCGTCTACGCGGCCGGAACCGTCCTCGTCTATCTCATCCCCTCGCCCATCGGCACCAACATCGAGCGGCTCGCGGCACTCTTCGCCCCGGCGGCGCTGCTCGCGGCGCTCCTGAGCACCCCGCGACCGGCGCGGCGATCGCGGGGCCTCCTGATCGCCGCCCTGGTCTTCTCCGTCGGCTGGGTGGGCGTCAAGACCATCTCCGATCTGAGGGTGAGCGCGGCCGTGCCGGCGTGGGCGGCGGACACACACGGCGTCGTACGGGCCCTCGACGGGCTCGGCGCCGACCGCACCCGGGTCGAGGCGGTCCCGGCCCGCGACCATCGTGAGGCCACCGCACTCGCCCCGCACGTGAGCCTCGCGCGCGGCTGGAACCGTCAGCTCGACATGGAACGCGACCGCCTCTTCTACGACGGCACCTTCTCGGCCACCACCTACCGGACCTGGCTGGACCGCTGGGCCGTCGGCTACGTCGTACTGCCGCTCGCCGAACCCGACGGCTACGCCGAGGACGAGGCACGCCTGGTCCGCGAGCACCGGCCCGACTGGCTGGAGCCCGTGTGGCAGGACGCTCACTGGCGGGTCTACCGGGTGCGCAACGCGGTGCCGCTGGTGTCGGCGCCTGCCTCCGTCGTCCGGACCACGAGCGCCGAGGTCGACGTCCACGTGCCGGCATCCGGCTCGGCGACTTTGCGGGTCGCGTACTCGCCGTGGCTGCGCGTCGACGGCGGCTGCCTCGCCCCCGACGGCGAGTTCACACGGCTGACGGTGGCCCGGCCGGGCGCGTACCGGATCGGCTCGCAGTACGCCGCTTCACCCGCGCCGGACCACTGCTGACCGCAGTGCCGCCCTCGTCACTGCGTGCCGGGGGTACCGGCGTGGCCGGTCTGCCAGGCCCACGCGGCGATCTCCACGCGGTTGCGCGCGCAGAGCTTGAGCTGAATGCCGGCCAGGTGCGTCTTGACCGTGGAGAGGGAGACGTACAGGGATGCGGCGATCTCCGCATTGGTGTGGCCGAGGGCGACCAGGCGTACGACGTCCAACTCGCGGTCGGTGAGCGGGTCCTGGGGCTGCGGCGGGGCGGCGGGCTTCGGTGCCTGTGCGGCGGTGAGGTGCTTGAGCAGCCGTACGGTGACCGACGGGGACACCAGCGAGTCGCCGTTCGCGGCCGCACGTACCGCCTCGGCCAGCAGCGTCGGGCCGGAGTCCTTGAGCAGGAAGCCGCAGGCCCCGCCGTGCAGGGCGCCGTAGACGTACTCGTCGAGGTCGAACGTGGTGACCACCACGACCCGCAGCGGGTCCGCGACGGTCGGTCCGGCCAGCAGACGCGTGGCCTCCAGCCCGTCCAGTTTGGGCATGCGGATGTCCAGCAGACACACGTCTGGCCGCAGCCGCCGGGCCAGCGTCACGGCTTCCTCACCGTCGCCGGCCTCGGCGACCACGGTGATGTCCGGCTGCGCGTCGAGGAAGAAGCGGAAGCCCGTACGGACCATGTCCTGGTCGTCGGCGATCAGGACACGGATGGGTTTGCGGTCGCTCATGAGCGCATCATGCACGAGGCGAGTGGGGTGAGGGCGAGGGACCCGGGCGGTGGCGGGCGCACGGAGCGCGCGCCCTGTCGCAACGGCGCCCGCGATCGAGCCCCACGCCGCTCGGCGGGGGCTTCAGACACCTGTCGCGCCGTCGATCCGCTCACGCAGCAGGTCGGCGTGTCCGTTGTGCCGGGCGTACTCCTCGACCATGTGGATGAGCACCCAGCGCAGTGACACCTTGCCGCGCCATCCGTCGTGGCCCACGAGGTCGAGGTCGGGCGCCTCGGTGACGAAGCGCTCGGCGAACGCCACCTCGGCATGCCAGGCCTCCCATGCCGCCGCGACACCCGACGGGTCGGCCACCGCACCGTCGAAGTCCCCGTCGGGGGCGGCCGGTGAGGAGAACAGCAGCTGTGCGTCCTGCCCGGCCAGAACCTGCCGGAACCAGCGGCGCTCCACATCGGCGAGGTGCCGGACCAGGCCGAGCAGGGAGAGCGTGGACGGTTCCACTGAGCGACGGGCCAACTCTGTTTCCACGCCCGCGCACTTGAGCTCAAGCGTCCTGCGCTGAGCTCCCAGGAAGTCGACGAGCATGCGCCGCTCGTCGCCGGTCGCGGGACTGCTGAACCGGGGGTCGTTCTCCTCGGCGGTGAACAACTGCGCTCTTCTGCTGGGGCTGGTCATGCGGCTCATCCTCGACGATGAGGGTACGGAGTGGAACCCCCGACCGAGGCAGCCGCGGGTATTGAACTCGTAGGCGTGGACGTCGGCGGCGAAAACCAGTGGACACGTCGGCCCGTGGCGTCCTAGCGTCGCCCGGGTTCGAAGTCCACAGGGGTGCGGAGGCGGCAGGGTTTTCGCGGTCCCCACGCTTTGGCGGGGTGCATGTGATGACGGTCCGAGCAGCGGCGGCCGACAGTGACCGGCTGTCCTCCGAAAACGCCAGGATCTCTTCGAACCCAAGGAATCACCTCTGTGGATCTTCCACGTATCTTCACCATCCGCGAGAGCAGTCACCGCGTTCACAACCCGATCACCACTGACAAACTCGCCACGCTGGGCCGGGCCCTCGACCCGGAGCCCGGGACGCGCGTGCTCGACCTCGCGAGCGGGTCGGGCGAGCTGCTCTGCATCTGGGCCCGCGACCACCGGATCACCGGCACCGGGGTGGACATCAGCACGGTGTTCACCGAGAAGGCCCGCGCCCGTGCCGCCGAACTGGGGGTCGCCGACCGCGTCGACTTCGTCCACGGCGACGCCGCCGGCTACATCGCGGACGAGCCGGTGGATCTCGCCGCGTGCATCGGCGCCACCTGGATCGGAGGCGGCGCCGCCGGCACGGTCGAGTTGCTCAGCCACAGCCTCCGTCCAGGCGGGGTGATGCTGATCGGCGAGCCGTACTGGCGTCGGCAGCCGCCGGACCAGGACACCCTCGAAGCGTGTCATGCCGTCAGTGAGAGCGACTTCCGGCCGTTGCCGGAGCTGATCGAGCAGTTCGGCAGTCTCGGGTACGACGTAGTGGAGATGGTGCTGGCCGACCAGGACAGCTGGGACCGCTACCGGGCGGCCCAGTGGCTCAACCTGCGTCGCTGGCTCGACCGGAACCCCGACGACGAACTGTCCGCCGAGATACGGGCCGAACTCACCGAAGGACCCGCCCGCTACGCACGCTATGAGCGTGAATACCTGGGCTGGGGGATCTTCGCGTTGATGGGCCGCTGACGGCCCGGTCAACGCCGGGTCCGGGCGGCGTGCCGCCCGGACCCGCACGGGGCCGGTCGCGCCCGACCCGCGTCTACAACTCCCGGTCACCCTGCCAGGTGACCGACGTCAGGACGGTCGGGCCGCCGTGCGCCAGGCCTTTGTAGGTGACCGTCCGGGCGGGGCCGATCTCGTGGGCGGCCAGTCGTGCCAGGTCCCTGCCTTCGCGGAACAGCCGCTGCCACTCGTCGTCGTACTTGGCCTCGTCGCGGTCGCGGATCAGCAGGTCGAGGGTGGTGTTGATCCGGCCCGCCCACGCGTACAGGGCGGTGTTCAACTCGTCGGACAGGTGGAGGGCGGCGGCGGGATCGTCGGGGAAGAAGTCCCCGAATCCGTGGGAGCGCAGCGGGCCGAACCGGTATTCGCCGTCGACCTCGATGTGGACCGGGTGGGGCGGCCTGCCGTGGCCGTCGCCTTCAGCGTGCGGGCGGTCGCAGCCCCAGCAGATCCCGTACGACGTGCTGTGCTGCTCGTCCCAGTAGCGCACAGCCGCTGACGGGCCCAGATGCCTGGCCAGGCGGTGGGCAACCGCAGCGCCCTGCCTGGCGTGCTCGGTCAGCTCCGCGCGGGAGTCGGACCCCTCCGGCGGCCGGGACAGCGACCACGAGCGCAGGGTCTCGGCGAGATCCTCCGGGAGGCCCAGCTCGGGTTCGTCCAACGGCACGTGGCCGGTGAACGTGTCGATGTGGTCGTCGTGCGTCCAGTCCTCGTACGGCCCGTAGCCGTACTCGTACGACTCGTACACGGGGGAGGGCTCGCCGCGGGCCTGCACGAGAAGGCGGCGCGTTTCTGCGACGGTCATGCGGGGTCCGCTCCGATCATCGAGCTGTTCCGTCCGGGGTCGATATTGCATGATCATGCGTGATGGCGCATACTCTTCCTATGTCTAAGGTTCTCACCTCCCTGCCCGCCGGCGAGCGCGTCGGCATCGCCTTCTCCGGGGGCCTCGACACCTCCGTCGCGGTCGCTTGGATGCGCGACAAGGGCGCCGTCCCGTGCACCTACACGGCCGACATCGGCCAGTACGACGAGCCCGACATCGCGTCGGTGCCCGGCCGTGCGTCGGCGTACGGCGCCGAGATCGCGCGTCTGGTCGACTGCCGCGCGGCGCTGGTGGAGGAGGGCCTGGCTGCGCTCACGTGCGGTGCGTTCCACATCCGCTCGGGCGGGCGTGCCTATTTCAACACGACGCCGCTCGGCCGCGCCGTCACGGGCACCCTGCTGGTCCGGGCGATGCTCGAGGACGACGTGCAGATCTGGGGCGACGGCTCGACGTTCAAGGGCAATGACATCGAGCGGTTCTACCGCTACGGCCTGCTCGCCAACCCGCACCTGCGCATCTACAAGCCGTGGCTCGACGCGGACTTCGTTCACGAGTTGGGCGGCCGCAAGGAGATGTCGGAGTGGCTGCTCGCCCACGACCTCCCCTACCGCGACAGCACCGAGAAGGCGTATTCGACCGACGCCAACATCTGGGGCGCCACCCACGAGGCCAAGACCCTGGAGCACCTGGACACCGGCGTCGAGACCGTCGACCCGATCATGGGCGTGCGGTTCTGGGACCCCGAGGTCGAGATCGCCGCCGAGGACGTCACGGTCGGCTTCGACCAGGGCCGCCCGGTCACGATCAACGGCAAGGAGTTCGCCTCCCCGGTCGACCTGGTGATGGAGGCCAACGCCATCGGCGGACGCCACGGCCTGGGTATGTCGGACCAGATCGAGAACCGGATCATCGAGGCGAAGAGCCGCGGTATCTACGAGGCGCCCGGCATGGCGCTGCTGCACGCCGTGTACGAGCGTCTGGTCAACGCGATCCACAACGAGGACACCCTGGCGCAGTACCACAACGAGGGCCGGCGCCTCGGCCGTCTCATGTACGAGGGCCGCTGGCTCGACCCGCAGGCGCTGATGATCCGCGAGTCGCTGCAGCGCTGGGTCGGCGCGGCCGTCACCGGCGAGGTCACCCTGCGGCTGCGCCGCGGTGAGGACTACTCGCTCCTCGACACCACGGGCCCGGCGTTCAGCTACCACCCGGACAAGCTGTCCATGGAGCGCACCGAGGACTCGGCGTTCGGCCCGGTGGACCGGATCGGCCAGCTCACCATGCGCAACCTGGACATCGCCGACTCCCGCGCCAAGCTGGAGCAGTACGTCGGCCTCGGCCTGATCGGCACCGGCAGCCCCACGATCGGTGCCTCCCAGGCGGCCGCGACCGGGCTGATCGGCACCATGCCGGAGTTGCCGCAGGGCGGCGCCGAGGTGATCGCCTCCCGCGGTGAGGTCTCCGAGGAAGAGGCGCTGCTGGACCGCGCCGCGATGGAGTCCGGCACGGACTGACCTGGCGTCACCGGTGCAGCACCAGGGGCGACCTGGCCAACCGGGTCTCGCACTCCGGCAAGTGCCGGAG
>NZ_JBMNDS010000134.1:0-16266 GCF_052543295.1 Streptomyces sp. SAS_270 | reverse complement strand
CCCCCCCCCCCCCCCCCCCCCCCCCCCCCCCCCCCCCCCCCCCCCCCCCCCCCCCCCCCCCCCGCGGCATGCGTTCAGGGTGCGGATCCGGTCGCCGCGCAGGAGGCTTGGGGCATGGACCTTCCCAGCATCGTCGTGCACGCCCCGGGTCTCGACGGTTCCCGGCGGGTCACCGCGGGTGACGAGACCCTCGGGATCGCCTATCACCTCGACGACGTCGTCGACATCCTGCGCCGCTCCGACCTCGACGAGATCGAGGTCGAGGAGAGCGACATCATCGACTGGCAGGGCGGCGGCCCCGACGACTGGCCCGGTCTGTCGGAGCATCCGGCCGAGTGAGTTCCCGTCCGGTGAGACCCCCGCTGTGTACTCCAGCGTGCGTACGCGGCGTACGGAACCCTCAAATCTACCTCTGAACACGGCCCCGGGGGCTTCAACTCCCCCCGGGTACGGGCACATTCTCGACGCATGGGGCCCGCCGGCACGGGGGCGGCGGGCCCCGAACGGGGAAGGTTGCCGGGGGGCATCACAGAGCCGCGTCACGACGGATCCGGGGGGACCGTGGGACGCGGCTCTGCTGCGTTCCGGCTCAGCGCGGGCGGACCGCGCCGACGCCCGCCGGGTTCTTCAGGAACGGCAGCGTGTGCCGCAGGAAGAGGTCCGGGCGCTCGTTGTACGGCTCGTGGGCCGTGGGAAGCACCACGCTCACCGTGTGCGCGGGCAGCGCCCGGCGGGCCCTGCGCCCGTCCAGGAGGGCCGGGACGACCGGGTCCCGGCTCCCCCAGAGCAACAGCACAGGAATTCGCAGGGCGCCGGGGTCGCGCAGCCCGAACCCCGGCTCCGCGAATCCGCGCCAGATCGCACAGTGCGCCTCCAACCGAGCGGTGTTCCCCGGGAGTTGACGGGCACGCCGGTACGTCGCCCGGGCGCTCGGCGTGCGCAGCTCGCCCAGGTAGAGGCGGGCCAGCGGTACGACCAGCCGACGCGCGCGGGCCGGGCGCCCCATGACCTCGCGGCAGAACCAGCGGGTGAGGGGGCTCAGCCGGGTGAACCCCGCCGGGTCGACGAGCGCGAGCGCCGTCACCGCCCGCGCATGCCGCCCCTCCGCCAGCCGGCAGGCCACATAGCCGCCCACGCTGTTGCCGACCACGGCGATCCGCCGCACTCCCTGCTCGGCGGCGAGCACGTCGAGGACCCGCTCGGCGACGTCCACCAGACGCTCGGGGGTGACGCGGCCGGGCTCGCTCGCGGTCGAGTCGCCGAAGCCCGGCCAGTCGACGACGAAGGTGCGGTGACGGTCCGCGAGGGCGGGCAGCACGGCGTCGAAGTCACGGCCGTCACCGGGGTTGGCGTGCAGCAGCAGCACCGCGGACGTACCGGGCTCGCCATGGGCGCGTACGGCGATGTCACCGAGGGGGGTGGGGACGGTCAGACGCATGGGGCGAGCATGCCGGGCTCGCGGGGGCCTGGGAAGAGCGGCTCGGGTACGGGGCAGGGCGGCTCATCCCCCCGATGAGCCGCCCTGCGCCTGCCTGTTGAGCTTTTGGCCGTGTGCCAGAGGTGTGTCAGACCTTCAGCGGCCTGATCGAGGTGGGCGCGTGGCCCGGTTCGGTCGCGAGTTCCTCGAACTCCGCCACGTTGCTGATGTCGTTCGTCTTGCTCATGGCGATGTTGGTGACGCGCTCCAGGATCGCCTCGACGACGACCGGCACCTGGAATTCGGCGGCGAGCTTCTTGGCCTGCTCGAAGGCGGCGCCCAGCTCGCCCGGGTCGGTGACCCGGATCGCCTTGCAGCCGAGGCCCTCGACGACCTTGACGTGGTCGACGCCGTAGACGCCCAGCTCCGGGGAGTTGATGTTCTCGAACTCCAGGTTGACCTGGAAGTTGATGTCCAGGCCGAGCTGCGCCTGCCGGATGAGGCCCAAGTAGGCGTTGTTCACCAGGACATGGACGTACGGGATCCGGTGCTGGGCGCCGACGGCCAGTTCCTCGAGCATGAACTGGAAGTCGTAGTCGCCGGAGAGCGCGACGACCTGGGCGTCCGGGTCGGCCTTGGCGACGCCGAGGGCGGCCGGGATCGTCCAGCCGAGCGGGCCCGCCTGGCCGCAGTTGATCCAGTGCCGCGGCCGGTAGACGTGCAGCATCTGGGCGCCGGCGATCTGCGAGAGGCCGATGGTGGTGACGTACCGGGTCTCGGGGCCGAAGGCCTTGTTCATCTCCTCGTAGACGCGCTGCGGCTTGATCGGGATGTCGTCGAAGTGCGTACGGCGCTGGAGCGTGGCCTTGCGCTCCTGCGCGGACGCGGCCCAGGCGGACCGGTCGGGGAGCTTGCCCGCGGCCTTCAACTCCCGTGCCACCTCGACGAACAGCTCCAGCGCGGCCTTCGCGTCGGAGGCGATGCCGTAGTCCGGGGCGAAGATCTTGCCGATCTGGGTGGGCTCGATGTCGACGTGGACGAACTTGCGGCCGGCCGTGTAGACGTCCAGCTTGCCGGTGTGGCGGTTGGCCCAGCGGTTGCCGATGCCGAGGACGAAGTCGGACTCCAGGAAGGTCGCGTTGCCGTAGCGGTGCGAGGTCTGCAGGCCGACCATGCCGGCGTTCAGCTCGTGGTCGTCGGGCAGGATGCCCCAGCCCATCAGGGTCGGGACGACCGGCACACCGGTCAACTCGGCGAATTCCACGAGGAGTTCGGAGGCATCGGCGTTGATGACACCGCCGCCGGCGACGATCAGGGGGCGCTCGGACTCGCCCAGCAGACCGATCGCCTTCTCGATCTGCGCGCGGGTGGCGGCGGGCTTGTAGGCGGCCAGCGGCTCGTACGTCTCCGGGTCGAACTCGATCTCGGTGAGCTGGACATCGATGGGCAGGTCGATGAGGACGGGCCCGGGACGGCCGGAGCGCATCAGGTGGAAGGCCTGCTGGAAGACGCCCGGGACCTGGGCCGCCTCCAGCACGGTGACCGCCATTTTCGTGACCGGCTTGGCGATCGAGGCGATGTCGACGGCCTGGAAGTCCTCTTTGTGGATCACGGCGGTCGGTGCCTGGCCGGTGATGCAGAGGATCGGGATCGAGTCGCCGATCGCGGAGTAGAGACCCGTGATCATGTCGGTGCCGGCCGGGCCGGAGGTGCCGATGCAGACGCCGATGTTGCCCGGGTGGGTCCGGGTGTAGCCCTCGGCCATGTGCGAGGCGCCCTCGACATGCCGGGCGAGGGTGTGACCGATCCCGCCGGAGGCCTTGAGGGCGGCGTAGAAGGGGTTGATCGCCGCGCCCGGGACGCCGAACGCGTTGCTGACGCCCTCGCGCTTGAGGATCTCGACTGCCGCGCGGGCAGCGGTCATACGAGCCATGGAGTACTCCTGCTTCGGCTGTCGGATTCGCGCTCCCGTCGCGCCCCGCGAGAGCTGCCCGAGTCCGGATCGATTCCCGCACGGATTCCGTATAAATTCCGTATTGCGGAAACTAACTTCTACTATCTGGAATCAATGTAGGTGGCGGGCCCAGGGGCGTCAAGAGTGGGCGTTTCCCTGCCGTCGGACCCCTCGCAGGAGGACGATGGGGTCGCTGTCCCGATGGGACACAGGCTCTGAGGGAAACGCTGTCCCCGACGTGACGTCCTGGAGTGGCCCATGGCCGAGAGCGTGCCGGTGCGGTGCCCCGACTGCCGCCGCGAGCATCTCTACGCCGCGCCGTCCTATCCCTGCGTGTGCGGCGCCCCCGTCGTGCCGCCCCTCGACCGCCTCGCGAACCCGGCGCCGGTCACCCACCGCACCTGGGACGAGGACTGGGTCACGGTCCGCTGCGGCACATGCGGCCGGGAGGACCAGTGGCCCCATCCCGAGCTGGGGTGCGACTGCGGGACGGTGCTGCGCATACCGGTCCGGGGAGTACGGCGCCCGCTGCGCGCCGAGCGCGTGCCGGGCACGACCATCGAGGCGGACCCGGACCCGGACCCGGAGCCGGGCCGGGACACCCGTGCGCACACGTCCGACACCTCGACCCCGGACACGTCCCCGGGAACGGAAGCGAGCAGGAACAGTCCGGCCCCCGGCACCCGCCGCATCCCGGACCACACCCCGCTGCCCCGGACGGCCTCCGCGCCGCGCGCCGCGTTCCAGCCGGTCACCATCCGCACCGCCCGGGACGCCGTCACCGCGGCCGCGCTGTATCTGCGCTGGCTCGGCTACCGGGACATCCGGCGGGCCGACCAGCGGCCGCCGTCCGGGATCGGGCTCGCCGCCCGGGGCATCCTGGCGCAGGTGGACCCGACCGTGCGCCCGGCCTCGCTGCGCGACGTCGAGTGCCTCTGGCTGACCTCCATGACCGACTCCGCGCGCTGCGTCTACTTCTCCCTCGCCGGCTACGCGGACGACGCCCGCACCCGCGCCGACGCCCTCGGGGTCCCGCTCTTCCTCCTCGACCTCACGGGCACCCCGCAGCCGGTGAACAGCCCGGCCGACGAGCTGATCGCCGCCGGCGCCTGACCCTCACGCCTCCCCGGGCGGGCGGCAGGAGCCGTCGCGCAGCGGAAACGTGGCCGTGACGGTGGTGCCCGCGCCCCCGGAGGTGACGGTCAGAACACCGTGCAGCGCCTCGGTGCGCCGCCGCATGGAGGCGAGGCCGACGCCCGCGGCCGCCTCGGACACTCCGCGACCGTCATCGCTCACCACGACCCGCAGCGACGTGCCGTCCAGTGCGACGGCGACGGCGGCCCGACGGGCGTGCGCGTGCCGGACGGTGTTGGTCAACGCCTCCGTCACGATGCGGTAGGCGGCGGTCTCCACGTCGGGCGGCAGCTTCGGCAGCAGGACGGTGGTGACGTCGACGGGGACGACCAGCGACACGGTCCTGGCCTGCTCCCGTACGGCACCGATCAGCCCGAGTGCGTCCAGCACCGTGGGGCGGAGTCCGTCGATGATGCGGCGGATCTCCCCGATCGACAGGGTGACCTCGGCCCGGATCCGGTCCAGCAGTTCCTCACAGGTGGCGGTGTCGCCCCGGGCCAGCGCCTCGGAGAGGGCCTGGAGCCCGAGTCCCATTCCGGACAGTGAAGGGCCGAGTCCGTCGTGCAGGTCGTGCTGGAGCCGGGCGCGCTCACCGCGGGTGGCGCTCACCACCCGGTCGCGCTCCGCCTCCAGGGCCTCGGTGAGCTCCAGCGCACGTACGAGGACGGCGATCTGCAGGGCCAGCGCGGAGAGCAGGCGCAGCTCGGCGTCGCTGTAGGTCTCTTCCGGCGCGCGTTCGCCCACCGTGAGGGTGCCGACGTCCCGGCCGCCGACCCGCAGCGGCATCGCCCGGCCTGCGACGGGCTGCGCCCCCACCGAGTTGAGGACGCGGCCACCGCTGCCCACCACGACGGCGCCCGGCGCTCGCAGGGCGCCGACGACGACCCTCAGCGCGGCCGACAGCAGATCGAGTTCCTCCGCGCCCGCTATCTCGTCACCGAGCCGGGTGACCGCGCGCAGCGGATCCTGTCGGGCGCCGTAGACGAAGCGGTCCGCCGCGCGCTGCAACCGGTCCCGCATCGGGGAGAGCAGCCCCGCGACCAGCGCGGCCGCCACCACTCCGGGCAGCGGACGGCGGTCCAGGGCCGAGCCGACCACCGCGGTCGCCACCAGATAGACCACGATCACGCAGCCGGTCAGCGCCCCGTAGACGAGCCCTCGGCGCAGCACGGTCTCGATGCCCAGCAGCCGGTAGCGCAGTACCCCGACCGTCATGGCCAGCGGCAGGGTCGCGGCGATCACGGAGCGCGGCACATCCGGGACGGTGAGCACGATCGCGACGACCTGGAAGCCCTCCAGGCAGACCAGCAGGGCCAGTTGCTGGCGTTGGGGGGAGCGGGCGCGGGCGAGCCGGACGACGGTGCCGATCCAGATGGCGGTGCCGGAGAGAACGAGCAGCGGCAGGCACACCCCTTCGAGCAGCGCGGTGAGCACGGCGGGCGGCAGGCTCGCCGGAGGGGGCCCGTGGGGGAAGAAGTAGCGGTGGGGCTCCGGATCGAAGGGCGATGTGAACGTGAGCACGACGATGCCCGCGGTGGCCGCGGCGACGGGCAGACGCCACCAGCGTCGCGGGAGGTTGCCGTCCGGATAGAAGGCCATCAGCAGGGTGGGCGGGACCAGCCAGCCGGGCACGAACATCCCTCCGGCCAGGAACACGGCGACGTGGGCAGCCGGCCACGCCGGGTCGGCGACGCTCGTGCCGTAGCCGCCGTACGCCACGAGTCCCACCTCGCAGGCGGACGTCACACCGACCCCGAGGATCAGCCAGCCCACGATGTTGCGCGGGCGCAGCAGGGCGAGCACCGCGCCGGTCAGTGCCCAGACCACGCTGGCGCCGCCGATGGCGGCCACCCACGGCCAGGAACCGGCGGGCCCCACGCGCCCGGCGTGCGGCAGGGCCGACGTCCAGCCGGCGAAGGCCACCGCGGCGACGGCCAGGAACACGCCGGCTCCCGCGACCGCACGCACGGCCGCGCCCCCGGTCCGCGCCGGCCGGTCGGCCACGCGACCCGGGGCTCCCGCCGGCGCCGGCGGGAGCCCCGGGTCAGGTGCCCAGTCCGGCGTCACGTGCCTTGGCGACCGCGGCGGCACGGTCGCGCACCCGTAACTTGAACAGGACGGCCGACACATGGTTGCGGACCGTCTTCTCCGACAGGACGAGCTGCCGGGCGATCTCGTGGTTGCCGCAGCCGGTGGCGATGAGCCCGAGCACCTCCCGTTCGCGTTCGGTGAGTTCGGGGAAGACCTGGGCCGCGTAGTCCCGGTGGGCGCCGGTGAAGAAGGCGACGATCCGGCGGGCGACGGCCTCGCCGTACACCGCGTCCCCGGAGGCGACGGCCAGCACGGCGCGGACGATCTCCGTGCGGTCGGCGCCCTTGAGCAGGTAGCCGCGGGCCCCGGCGCGCAGTGCGCCCATCAGCGCCTGGTCGTCCTCGTGCATGGTGAGCACCAGGACGCCCAGGTCCGGGTGGCGCGCGAGGAGGGAACGGGTGGCGGCCGCGCCGTCGAGCCCGGGCATGGCCAGGTCGGTCAGGACGACATCGGGGCTCGTCCGCTCGACGACCGCGAGCAGTTCCTCACCGCTCGCCGCCTCCCCGACGACCTCGACCTCGGTCCCTTCGACGAGTACGGCTCTGAGGCCGTAGCGGAACATCGGGTGGTCGTCTGCGATGACCACCCGGACCGCGGAGTGTCCGCTCACGCTTCCTCCAGCGGGGATACGGCAGGTCCGCTGCGCCCGCGTGCCCCGCCCACCAGCGTCCCGCGGGCGGTGTCCCGGTGGCGGCGTGCCGCGTCCCGTCGGTCGCGGGCACGCTGCCCGCCCCGGCCGGGACCCGTGCCTCATGTGCCGGGCTCGCGGAAGGCCCATGGTGGCACCGAATCGCAAGGCAGCGAACCACGGGGGATCCATGCGTACGAAACTTCAACTCGCCGCGCTCACCGGCCTGTCCGGCATTCTGCTGATGGGCGCGGTCGCATGCGGCAGCGACGGCGGCGGTTCGTCCGACGACGTCCCGGGCATCTGCGACTCATCGGTGCTGGACGACTGCACGGATCCGGTGGACCCCGTTGACCCCGTTGATCCGGTGGACCCCGTGGATCCGGTGGACCCCGTCGTTCCCGTGGACCCGGTGGATCCCGTGGACCCGGACCCCGTCACCTCCTGCGCCTACGCGGGCGACTACTTGTGCGACGACACGCCCATCGTCATTCCGGCGCCCGATCTCGGCAGCTGGAGCTGACCCCACCGAGAGCGCCCTACTCGCCGTACCCCTCCCGCAGCTCGATCTTCCTGACCTTCCCGGACACCGTCATCGGGAAGGACTCCAGGATCCGCAGCCTGCTGGGGATCTTGTAGTGCGCCAACTGCCCCTCGCAGAAAGCCCGTAGCTCCTCCAGCGTCAGCGGGTCCGCCTGGTCGCGGGGGATGACGCAGGCGAGGACCTCCTCGCCGTAGCGCTCGTGGGGGACGCCGACCACCTGGACATCGGCGATCTTCGGGTGGGCGTAGAGGAACTCCTCGATCTCGCGCGGGTAGACGTTCTCGCCGCCGCGGATGATCATGTCCTTGATGCGGCCGACGATCTCGACGTAACCGTCGTCGCACATCACCGCCAGGTCCCCGGTGTGCATCCAGCGGCCGGGGTCGATGGCCTCGGCGGTCTTCGCGGGTTCCTGCCAGTAGCCGAGCATGACGCTGTAGCCGCGGGTGCACAGCTCCCCGGAGGTGCCGCGCGGCTGTGTCACTCCGGCGGGGTCGACGACCTTCACCTCCAGGTGCGGGAGCACGCGGCCGACGGTGCCTGTGCGGTGCTCCAGGTCGTCGTCGCGGCGCGTCTGCAGCGACACAGGGGACGTCTCCGTCATGCCGTAGCAGATGGACACCTCCTCCATGTGCATCTCGGCGACCACCCGCTTCATCACCTCGACCGGGCAGGGCGAGCCCGCCATGATCCCGGTGCGCAGGGAGGTGAGGTCGTAGGTCGCGAAGTCGGGCAGGTTCAACTCCGCGATGAACATGGTCGGTACGCCGTACAGCGAGGTGCAGCGCTCCTGCTCGACCGCGCGGAGCGTCGCCACCGGGTCGAAGGAGGGCGCGGGAATGACCACGCACGCGCCGTGCGAGGTGGCGGCGAGGTTGCCCATCACCATGCCGAAGCAGTGGTAGAAGGGCACCGGGATGCAGATCCGGTCCTGCTCGGAGTAGGAGAGCAACTCCCCCACGAAATAACCGTTGTTGAGGATGTTGTGGTGGGAGAGGGTGGCTCCCTTGGGGAAGCCGGTCGTGCCCGAGGTGTACTGGATGTTGATGGGGTCGTCGCAGGACAACTCGCCCGCACGCGCGCGGAGTTCCGCCTCCCTCTCCGACGCCCCGCGCGCCATCAGCGCCTCCCAGCTCGGGTCGCCGATGTACACGACCTCCCTCAACTGCGGGCATTTTCCGCGCACTTGCCCGACCATCGCGCGGTAGTCGCTCGTCCTGTGGCCGAGGGAGGCGACCAGCAGGGAGATTCCGGCCTGGTTGAGGACGTACTCGACCTCGTGGGTGCGGTAGGCCGGGTTGATGTTCACCATGATCGCGCCGATGCGGGCGGTGGCGTACTGGACGAGTACCCACTCGGGGCAGTTGACCGCCCAGATGCCGACCCGGTCGCCCTTGCCGACCCCGCCGGCGAGCAGCGCGTACGCCAGCCTGTCGACGTCCGCGGCGAACCGCGTGTAGGTCCAGCGCCGCCCGGACGGCAGGTCGACGAGCGCCTCCCGGTCCGGCCAGGCCGCGACCGCCCGGTCGAGGTTGGCGCTGATGGTGTCCCCGAGCAGGGCTGTCCCGCTCGTTCCGTGTGTGTACGCCGGTTCGCTCATCGGAAGTCCTCCTCGCGGTACTCGTCCGACGAGCCCGCGGCCGTGGCCTCGCGCAGCTCGATCCGGCGGATCTTGCCGGAGACGGTCTTGGGGAGTTCGCCGAACTCCAGGCGGCGGATGCGCTTGTACGGCGCCAGGGCCGTGCGGGAGTGCTCGAAGAGCACCTTCGCGGTGTCGGGACCGGGCTCCCAGCCCTCCGCCAGCACGATGTACGCCTTGGGCACCGACAGCCGCAGCTCGTCGGGGGCGGGCACCACGGCCGCCTCGGCCACCGCCTCGTGCTCAAGCAGCGCGCTCTCCAGCTCGAAGGGGGAGATCTTGTAGTCGGAGGCCTTGAAGACGTCGTCGGCGCGGCCGACGTACGTGATGTAGCCGTCCGCGTCGCGGGCGCCGATGTCGCCGGTGCGGTAGTAGCCGCCGGCCATCGCCTCCGCCGTACGGTCCGCGTCTCCGTGGTAGCCGGTCATCACGCCGACGGGACGCGCGGACAGCTCGATCGAGATCTCGCCCTCGTCCGCACCGGGCGCGCCCGACACCGGGTCGAGCAGCGTGATGCGGAAGCCGGGGCTGGGGCGGCCCATGGAGCCCGTCTTCAGTTCCTGCCCCGGACTGTTGGAGACCTGGACGGCGGTCTCGGTCTGCCCGAAGCCGTCCCGGATGGTGACGCCCCAGGCGCGCCGCACCTGCTCGATCACCTCGGGGTTCAGGGGCTCCCCCGCCGCGACCGCCTCGCGCGGCGGCGTCCGCAGCTGGGTCAGGTCGGCCTGGATGAGCATGCGCCACACGGTCGGCGGCGCACAGAAGGTGGTCACACCCGCCCGGTCCATCTCCGCCATCAGACGGGGCGCGTCGAAGCGCGTGTAGTTGTGGATGAAGACCGTTGCCTCGGCGTTCCAGGGCGCGAAGAGGTTCGACCAGGCGTGCTTGGCCCAGCCGGGCGAGGAGATGTTGAGGTGCACGTCGCCCGGCTTCAGCCCGATCCAGTACATCGTCGCCAGATGCCCGATCGGGTACGAGACGTGGGTGTGCTCGACGAGCTTGGGGCGGGCGGTGGTGCCCGAGGTGAAGTAGAGCATCAGCGGGTCATCCGAACGGGTGGGGGCGTCCGGCACGAAAGCCGCCTCGGCGCCGTCCGCCTCGGTGTACGACCGCCAGCCCGGCCGTTCGCCGCCGACGGTGATCCGGGTGTAGCCGCCCGGCACGTCGTCGAACTTCTCCGCGTCCTCGGCCCGTGCGATCACGTGCCTGACGCGGCCGCGCTCGACCCGGTCGCGCAGGTCGGCGGGGCCGAGCAGGGTGGTGGCCGGGATGACGACGGCGCGCAGCTTCATCGCGGCGAGGGCGGTCTCCCACAGTTCGACCTGGTTGCCGAGCATGACGAGGATGCGGTCCTCGGCGCGGACGCCCTGCGCGCGCAGCCAGTTGGCCACGCGGTTCGAGCGCTCCGCCAACGCGGCGAAGGAGAACTCGGCGCTCTCACCGTCCTCCTCGACGATGTGCAGGGCGGTGCGGTCGTTGTCGCGGGCGATCACGTCGAACCAGTCGAGGGCCCAGTTGAAGCAGTCCGGGCGGGGCCAGGTGAAGCCCTCGTAGGCCGTGGCGTAGTCCTCGCGGTGCTCCAGCAGGAAGTCCCGCGCGGCGCGGAAGCCGCTCGTCGCACCCGTCGTCGCCGTCATGTGTCCTCCTCGATGCTGCACAGCCGCCCGGCAGGTAGCACTTTCGACCCAGGCCCTAGCATCGTGTATTCGTGATGCAGATCTCACCACCCCCGAACGGGGGTGCGCCGCGATGAAGGGGCGAGCAGGTGGCAGCAGACGCAGCCGAGGCGGTGGAATTGCGTGGCGCGCTGGTACGGCTGCGGCGCGCCACGGGGCTGCCGGTCGCCTTCGGCGGACTGGTCGAGCCCGGCCGACAGCACGTTCGCATCAGCGAACTCAGCGGCACGGCGACGGCCGCGCTCAGCGCGCTCGCGGTGTCGTCGGGCAACGGTCTGGGCGGCAAGGCGGTGGCCCTCGCCCGGCCGTGCGCGGTGACGGACTACTCCGCCTCGCGGCAGATCAGCCACGAGTACGACATCGCGGTCGCGACGGAGGGCCTGTGTTCGGTGGTCGCCGTCCCCGTCGTCGTACGGCGTCGGGTGCGCGGAGTGCTGTACGGCGCCCTTCGCACGGTGCAGCCGCTCGGTGACCGCACGCTCGGCGCGGCCGTGGCGGCGGCGCGGGACGTGGAGCAGGCCCTGGTCGTGCGGGACGAGGCGCAGGGGCTGCTGACCGTGGCACGGCAGCCCACTGCGGGGATGGAGACGGCCGCGTGGGAGGAGGTGCGCGAGGCGCACGGGGCGCTGCGGGCGCTGGCGCCGCGGATCGTGGACCCGGCCCTGCGGGCGGAACTGCTGGAGGCCTGCGGGCGCCTGGTCGGTGCGGCCGCGAACGAACCCGGCCGCGGGGCCGGGACCGGGGCTGGAGCGGACGCGCGGGCCGTCACGCTGGCGCCGCGCGAGGTGGACGTCCTCGCGTGCGTCGCGGCCGGGGTGACCAACGCGGGCGTGGCCGAGCGGCTGGGGCTGCGCCCGGAGACGGTGAAGGGGTACCTGCGCTCCGCGATGCGGAAGCTGGGCGCCCACACACGGCTGGAGGCGGTGGTCGCGGCGCGGCGGGCCGGCTTGCTGCCGTAGGCGTATTGGACTGGGCCATTACGCGGGAGCGGGGCGGGATTGCCGCCACAGCCGTCCGCTCGTCCCCTTTTGACCGTTCCGCGAACCCTCTCCATTCGGTCGCCATTCAGCCGGCCCGCCTCTGAATCCCTCTATGCCGATCTCTTGTTATTTCCCTCACCACCCCGACCCTCCGAAATTCAAAGAAACATTGCCTAATATTGGCCCGGACACGACACGTGAGGGGAGCGGTGACCGTGCGAGGGGACTTCGACGAACCTGCGAGACCGCGCCCCGACCTGGTCATCGGCCGGGAGGAGGTGTACGCGGGGGCCCGTGAGCATCTCGCCGGCGGAGGCAGCGTGCTCGTGCACGGCCCGGCGGGAATAGGAAAGTCCGCCGTACTGCGCGCGCTGGCCGCGGAATACGCCGAATCGGCCCGCACCGTGTTGCGCTGCTCGGCCACCGAGTCCGAATCCCATCTCCCGTTCCTCGCGCTCGCCGACCTCCTCGGGCTCGTCGTCGACGAGGTCTCCGACAAACTGCCCGCCCCGCAGCGCACCGCCCTCGAATCGGCGCTCACCGGACGCGGCGAGTCCACCCTGCAACGCGACGGTCTCGCCCTTCGGCTCGCGGTGCTGTCCGTGCTGCGCGCCCTGGCCGCCGAGGGGCCCGTGCTGATCGTCGCCGACGACCTGCAGTGGCTGGACCCGGCCAGCGCCGAACTGCTCGGCTTCGCCGCCCGCCGCCTCGGCGGAATGCCCGTGCGCATGCTGTGCGCCGTACGCACCGGCACGGACCCGCAGGGAACCCCGCACGACCGCTATCTACGCGCGTCCCCGCCCGAGACCCTGGCCGTGCGGGTCAATCCGCTCACCCGCCCCCAGGTGGGTGAACTCCTCGCCCGCCGCGGTCACACCGACCTGCCCCGGTCCACCGTGCGGGACATCCACCGCACCAGCGGCGGCAATCCCCTCTTCGCACTGGAGCTCGGCCGCGCGCTGGCCGAGTCACCGACCCCGCCGAGCCCGGGCGAGCCGCTGCCCGTGCCGACCTCGCTGCGCGCGCTCGTCCTGAACCGGCTGGAGATGCTCTCCGCCGAGGCCCGCCGCACCCTGCTCGTCGTCAGCGCGGGCGCCCGCCCCACCCTCACGCTGCTGCACGCCGCGGGCCGCGAGAACGCGGAGGCGGAGACGGCCTCGGCCGCCGCCCTCGGCCTGCTCGCCACCGAGCGCGAGACCCCCGGCATCCGCTTCGCGCACCCGCTCATCTCCGCCGCCCTGTACGCCGAGGCGACCGCCCAGGAACGGCGCGCCGCCCATGCCGCGCTGTCCACGGCGGCCTCCGACCCGATCGAGCGGGCCCGCCACCTCGCCCTGGCCACCACCGGCACCGATCCCGAGGTCGCCGACCGGCTCGGTGCGGCCGCGGCCACCGCCCGGGACCGCGGCGCCCCGTCGGTCGCCGCCGGACTGGGTCTGCTGGCCGCCCGGCACACCCCGCCGGACGTCCGGCCCGGCCCGGACGAGCGGCGGCTGCTGGCGGCCGAGGACGCGGTCACCGCCGGTGACCTGGACCTCGCACGGGAGATCGCCCGCGAGGTACTGAGCACCGCGACCGAGCCCTCCGACCGGGTGCGCGCCTGGATGATCGTGATCGACACGGCGGGCCACGCCATGTCGGAGGTCGACGCCGCCTTCCCGCAGGCACTCGCCGACGCGGGTGAGGACCCGCGGCTGCTCGCCCTGGTCCGCTACCAACTGGCCTGGCGGGCCCTGCTCGTGGAGGGCGACTTCACCGAGTGCCGTGCGGAGGCCGCGCGCGCGGCGGAGCTGGCCGAGCGCGCCGGCGACCGGCGCACCGAGCTCATGGCCCTCGCCTTCCAGGCCCAGACCGAGACGCTGATGGGCCACCCGGACGCGCCCGCCACCATCAAGCGCGCGCTGAAGGAGCCCCAGGACCCGCGAGCGGCGTGCCACCACAACGGCGCCGGAGCGGCCCGGTTCCGCTGGCTGATCATGAGCGACCAGCTGCCCGAGGCGCGGGCCGCGGTCACCACCCTGCTGCGCGAGGCACGGCGGCGCGGCATGGTCGAGAGCGAGGTGCACTTCCTGCGCGGGCTCGCCGAGACCGAACTGCGCTCCGGGCACTGCGGCCAGGCACTCGAACTGGCCCGGGAGAGCCTGCGGCTGGCTCGCGACACCGGGATCGGCGAAGGCGCCTCCGCCATGCTCACCTCGCTCGCGGAGGCCTCCGGCGGCGAGGTGCAGCGGGGGCTCGCGCTCGCCCGGGAAGCGGCGGCGTACGCCGAGGAGAACGGCGACCTGATGTACCTCTCCCGCGCCCTCGGCGCCCTCGGATACGCCCAGTTGGTGGCCGGTGACGCCCAGGCGGCGGTCGAGGCACTGCGCAGGGTGCGGGAACTTGAGCGCGGCCTCGGCATCACCGACCCGGCTCGCGGCCGCTGGCACGGCGACCTCGCCGAGGCGCTCGTGCGGATCGGCGAGCCGGTGGAGGCCCAGGACGTCATCGACGTCACGCGCACGCGCGCACTGCGGCTCGGGCGCGAGAGCGTGCTCGCCGTCCTCGACCGGGCCGAGGCGCTGGTACGCGCCGCACGCGGCGAACACGCGGCCGCCACCCGGCAGTTGACCTCCGTGCAGGACCGGCTGGCCAAGCTGGGCTACGGCCTGGAGGAGGCGCGGGCCGCGTACGCCCTGGCCGGCCTGACGCTCGGCCCCGCCCGGGCGGCGGGGAGCTCCACGCCGGGCCCGACCACCTACGACGAGGCCTCCCGGCTCTTCCGCCGGTGCCGCGCGCTGCCGTGGCTGCGCCAGGTGGAGACCACGGCCGCGGCGCGACCCGCCGCGCCGCCGCTCGCCTCCGCCGCCCTCGACACGCTCGCCGCGACGGAACGTCAGGTCGCCGCGCTCGTCATGGAGGGCGCCACCAACCGCGAGATCGCCGCGCGCCTGTTCATCAGCGTCAAGACGGTCGAGGCGACCCTCACCCGGGTCTACCGGAAGCTGGGGATCCGGTCGCGGGTGGACATCGTACGGCTGGCGGCGGAACGCCGGACCGGCTGACGCCGTACCTCACCTCACCTGCGCAGGTCCCGGTGCGCGGACCCTCGCGTCGCTGCACATGAACAAGCCCTGGTCGGCGTTACGCTCACGGAGGTTTACGCGCGTCGACCGAGGGTTTTCCCTCCCCGAACTCCCCTAGGGGGTTCCCTCATTGGGAGGAGCCCATGGCGACTTCTAGCGTGAAGGCGTGCCGCTCGCTCGGGCACTGGGGTCCGGTCCCGCGGTCCCCGTGCACCACCCCCCACCCGCGCGTCCCCCCACCGGCCACCTCCGAGGAGACCCATGTTCGGGCTCAACCGTCTCAAGAAGACCGCCGCCGTCTGTGCGGCGACCGCTGCCGCCGCCGCGACCGCTCTGCTGACCGCTCCCGGCGCCGTCGCCGCCCCCCAGCCCATCGTCGGCGGCACGACGACCACGACGACCGCGTACCCGTTCATGATGCAGATCACCGACGCCTCGCAGAACCAGTTCTGCGGTGGCACCCTGGTAGCCGCCAACAAGGTCGTGACCGCCGCCCACTGCATGGTCGGCGAGACCACGAGCAGCGTCCGCGTCGTCGGCGGCAGAACCTACCTGAACGGCACGAACGGCACTGTCAGCAAGGTCAGCAGGATCTGGGTCAACCCCGACTACACGGACGCCACCAACGGTGACGACGTGGCCGTGCTGACCCTGTCGACGTCGATGTCGTACACGACGGCGAAGTACGTGTCGTCCACGAACACGGGCGTGTACGCGACCGGCACCACCGCCCGCATCGTGGGCTGGGGCACGACCTCCGAGAACGGCAGCTCCTCCAACCAGCTGCGGACCGCGACCGTCCCGATCGTGTCCGACTCCAGCTGCAGGAGCTCGTACGGGTCCGACTACGTGGCGAGCGACATGGTCTGCGCCGGATACACCTCCGGCGGCGTGGACACCTGCCAGGGCGACAGCGGCGGTCCGCTGCTCATCGGAGGGGTCCTGGCAGGCATCACCTCATGGGGCGACGGCTGCGCCGAGGCCGGCCACCCGGGTGTCTACACCCGGCTGACGACCTTCTCCAGCCTGGTGACGGCGCAGATCAACTCGTAGTCACCCAAGGACTCCTGAGCACCCATCAGGTGAATACCAGGGGGCGTTGCGGGCCACCACGAGCGGCCCGCAACGAGATCGGAAG
>NZ_JBMNDS010000133.1:0-16931 GCF_052543295.1 Streptomyces sp. SAS_270 | reverse complement strand
TCCGGCTGCCGGGATGCCCGGTCCGCCGGTCGCGTCCGGTCCGTCCGGGGCGTCGGTACCGGGGCAGGGCGGCGGACACCTCGTCCGCGTCGACTGAACCCGTCCCCGGGCCGGCCGGCTGAGCCTCTGAGAACCCTCAAGTCCCTTGCCAGGCAGAGAGCATGACCGTCACGGTGATCCGTATGGCAGCTCTTTCAGGACTGAACAAGAAGCACAACGTCGTTCTGGTCATCCGGGACACCGACACGGTCGCGATAGCCCTGCGTCAGGCACTCGCCGAGGCGTCGCCCGAGGAGCGCCCAGGCCTGGAACGCGCTGTCGCGGTCGCCGAGTCCACCGCCGCCGCCACCGAAACCCAACTGCGCGCCCGCTGGGTCCATTCGCGACTGGCCGCCACCGGTTTCAACGGAGACATCGCCTCCATCGCGGCGGTGAAGGCACTACGACAGGCGGAGCCGAAGCTGAGCCTGTTGGCAGCGGTGCAACTGCAGAAGGAAGCAGTGGCGCATCCGGAGTGAGCCGCTCACTGGCGGCGAAGGTGACGGCCTGCACGGCTCGCGCTGAAGTTCCTGCACCGGTCTTCGCACTGAAACTGATGCTCCATGCCATGGTGGCGCCTCGCGACGGAGAGAAAACATGTTGGCCGGGCGCCGGCGAACTGCAACGATGTCCCTTTCCCCAGCGGAGGACATTTGTTCGTCTTCGTGTGTGCCGGGTGCGACGCCGAGCTGACCACCCCGCTGTCCCGGGTCGCCCTGCCGGTCCACGCCCATCAGAAGTACGGGAACGGGATTCAGCTCCCGGTACTCATGGAGCCGGGCACGTTCGCGGTGGAGCCGGAGCCCTGGGGGCCGCCCTGGCGGACGTGGGAGAAGGTCGATCCCGACGAGGCGGCGGCCCGCGGCATCTACGCGCCGCTCTACGCCCTGTCCGACGGCGAGCCCGGCGCGATCGTCGTCGCCCCCGGAGACACCCGCGGCACCCGACTGATCCCGGACAAGTGCGGCGGCTACTGCTGCGGCCTAGACGGGGCCGACGGCCCCAACCTGGCCTGCGAGGCGTGCGGCCTGCCCGTGGCGAGCAGGATCGACGACTGCTCGCTCTGGCAGGCGGTGTGGCTCGCCCCCAACGCCGTGCACCGCCTGCCAGTCGACGACGCCGCGGCCACACCGCTTTCGTGGACGGAGCTGACGGCCACGGGGAAGAGCACGCCGCCGTTCGAGCCGATCGCAACATGGGGCGGCCTGCTGGGGACGGGCCACTTCTGGTCATGGAGCCCGCAGTGGGAGGCGGCAGCCGGTCAGGCGCTCGCCCACCTGCTGGCGGCCTCGCAAGGCGGGCCGGTGACCGTGCCGGCCGGCCTGACCGAGGATGTGTTCCAACGCGCCCTCGACACCCTGCTGCCCGCGGGTCCGGTGGCGCGGCGCGCCGTCCTGGCCGGACCGGAACGCCCCGCTCCCGACACGCACGCCGGCATCCTCCTCGTGCCGACCCATCCGCATACGGGGAAAGTCTGGGCCCCGCCCGGTGCGGCCACCTCGGCGTACTTGGTGCCGCTGCCCTTCGGGGTATGGCTGTGGCTGGCCTTCCCCACACCGCACTTGCCCATCCCCGCATCCGGCACCATGCCGGACGGCGTCCTCCGCGACGACCCGCCCGCACCGAGCCCCCATCGGCTGTTCCAAGCCGACCCAAGGACCTTCCAGCACACCCTGGCCCGGCTGCCCGCCGTCCGCAGCCCATGGCTGCGCGACACCCTCGCCAACCTCACGCAGCACACACGCGCCCGCATCTTCTGACCTGGTTCCTCAGTGTCCGTCCGCCGCGTACGACGGACCACCACACCCGATCACGTGATGCGGGAGAGCTGCTCGCGCACCCACGCAGGATCGGGGTTGGTGTGCGGATCGCCCGCCACAACTACGGTCGGCACGGTCTCATCACCGTCGTTGGCCGCCCTCACTGCTGCCGCTCCAGCCGGGTCGCGCCAGATGTCGACCCAGTGCAACTGGCTGACGCTACGCCCCAATCGGATGCGCAGTCGAAGGCAGTACGTGCAGCCCGGCCGCCAGAACACGACCGGCTTGCCGTCGACCGCGCTGCGGCGTTGTGCCTCCAGCGCACCGATCGACTTCGGGAAGACCAGAGGCGAGTTCACGCCCGCGAGCAGCGCAAACACCAGCAGGAATACGGCGGCTGTACCGGGGGCTCCGCTGAATGTCAGCCCAGTCGCAACGACAGAGCCGGAGAGCATCAACAGCACCGGCAAGATCCAAGCACGCGTCATGAGGACAAAGGCTACCGATGGGCACCAGGGCAGCCGTGCTCGTCAGGTCAGACTGCGGGGCGGCGCAACACGTCAGTGGGCTCCCAGTCGCTCTTCCAAAAGGCTTCAAGCCCACGCTCGTTGATGAACTGCCGCTCCACCTCATGGATGGGGTAGATCCCCTGGATATTGATCGAGTAGTGCCCTTCGTGTCCCGGAACACCGACGTCGATGCCGAGGCAGTCCTTTCTGTCGAGGAGGAGCGGCGCGAAAACGCAGAACGCCGTCATCTCCGACTCCGCAACGATGCGTTCGCCGAAGTTGATGGTGCTGCCGTAGTCGAAGGGGCAGGTGCCACGGAGCTGCTCGGCAAGGTGGCCCACCGCATGGGCCCAGATGACGTTGGTGGAACTCACGCTGAGACAGAGTTCCGGTGAGCCGTGCTGCCAGTCCGGGTGCTCAGCCAGTGACAAGCCGTAGGTGAGCGCCGTGAGGAGCCCGTCCGGCAGGTCGTCGTACACGATCTCCGTCACGCCACGCAGACCCTGTTTGGTCGACTCGACGGGGAAGAACTGCGGCTCCCTGCCCCCGGAAAGGCGATCAAGATGGTCAAGATACTTCTCTACGCGGCTGGCCATGCAACCAGCCTGCACGATCACTGAAACGTGGGTGGCGCTGGGGTGTCCCAGGCGCGTGCGGGGAGTGCGCTATGCTTGATCTTGAGCTGGTCGCCGGAACTCACGGCGTCTGGTGCTGCGTTGGTCGTCTAAGGAAAGATGTCCCGCTTCCTGCGGGAAGATGCAGGTGCAAGGCCTGCCCGGCGCTCGAAACGAAACCCATCCCACATGTCGTGGGGTGGGTTTCGTGCTTTGACTCCCCTTCTCCTCAAGGAGGGGACTTCTGGCTCGCCTTGGCTGCGGGCCGGCGGTCCTGAGGTTGACGTGCGTCGGCGAAGTGGGCCGACGCACGTCGTGAGGCCTCCGGCCGGCTACAGGGCGCCCTCCTGCGCGGCGCTGGTCCGCAGGACGAAGTCACGGACCGCGCCGGCGAACAGCTCGGGCTCCTCGATGTGCCCCATGTGGCCGCTGTTCTCAAGGATCAGCAGCTGCGAGTCGGGGATCAGCTCGTCGAGTTCGAGCGCCCAGCGTGGCCCGCAGATCACGTCGTGCCGGCCCACGACGACCAGAGCCGGTACCTCCAGCCCCTTCAGGGCGGCGCGATCGTCGATGACATCAGGTACGAAGTTCTCGTCCAGGCCCGAGATGTACGTGGCCCGGATCGCGTTCCGGATCGGGGCCAGTCGCTCCTCGTTGCCCCAGTAGTCGGCGAAGTACGACGGCAGTACACCGCGGGCGACCGCCACGGTCTGCTCGTCGCCGGAGATGGCGGACATCGCGCCGAAGGCGGACAGGACATCGGGGAGTCCGGGGTGGCCGGCGTGCTTCGCGGCGAAGGCCTCCACCAGGCGGCCCGCCTCCTCGCCGTGTTCGGGACCGGTGACGGGCGCGCCTTCGTACAGCACGACACCCGCCACCTGCTCGGGACGGTGCAGGGCGTGGTGGGCGGCCACGAACGCGCCGTGCGAATGCCCCAGGAGGTGCACCTTGGACACGCCGAGCTGGTTGATCAGTACTTGCAGAAAGCGGCTGTACCTCTCCCGGGTGTAGCCATGGGGGTGCGAGGGGAGACGGCTGTCCTCGGCGGTGCCGACCGGTTCGACGTAGACCATCGTCAGGTGTTCTTCGAGGGCGGGCATGCGCAGGTAGTCCCAGAAGATGCCGGGTCCGCCGGAGTGCGCCACGCACACCGGGCCGAGCCGTGGACGTGGTATCGCTGAACGATTCCGCCCCTCTGATGGGAGTGGGTGCCGGGGGAGAGGGGGTCGGTGTGTGCGGTGGATGTGTTCATCAGGGTCTCCGAAAGGTCCGCAGGTGTCAGTGACACCGACAAGACGCTCCGGAATCCGAGAAGTTTTATCGCCGGGATGTGATCTGGGTCATGTCGCCGGGGCGATGTGCCCGAGCCAGGACTCAGGCCGCGACTGGAGCCGGCACGGACTCAGGGCGCGATGCGTGGTGGAGGGAGACCCGGTTGAAACGCCCGCCGTCCAGCGACATGATCCAGGCGACACCGGGCGGGCAGTGGTCCGGGTCGTCGGGCGGGTTGACCAACTCCATCTCCCAGATGACCAGGGACCGGCCGGCCACCACGTGCAAGGGGCGCTGGCGCACTCCCGCCGTAAGATCCCAGTCCATCCCCGCCAGCAGGAGGTCCGCTCCGCCCAGCCGACGGCCTCCGGTCAGCAGCGAGACCTCAGCGGAGTAGCGGTCCCTGACCACCTTGTCGAACTCGCCGCGCTCGGCGGCCGCGAGGGTCTCGCGGACCTCCTGCCAACTGGCTTCGGTACGGCGTATCACGTCCTCGTGCGCCGTTGCCGCGGTGGCGGTGAGGGTATGCGCGAGGGCGCTGCGCGCCTGGCTGAGCCGACTGCGCACGGTGCTGACGGGAATCGAGCAGGCTTCGGCTATCTGCTGGTACGAGGTGATCCCGGTGGAGAAGTAGCGCAGGACGAGCGGCAGGCGCAGGGTCGGGGACAACGCCTCGACGGCCTCCCAGATCCAGTCCCGCAGTGCATGGGTCTGCAGGATCTGCTCGGGCGTGCCGCCGTCCGACGGCAGTGGCACCGACTCCATGGGCTCGACACGTTGTGCCGCGCGCAGCAGTGTCCGGCAGCTGTTGCGTACAACCATGCGCAGCCATGGCCCCACGGCTTCCGGATCGCGTACGTCCACGATCCGGCGCAGCGCCACCAGCGCCGCTTCCTGCATGACGTCGTCCACGTCCGGGCCCGGCCCCAGCACGCTGAGCGCCACGGCACGCATTCTGGGCCGGTGCCGCTCCAGGAGCTGGGCGAGCGCCGATACGTCGCCCGCCTGCGCGGCCCGTGTCAGTGCCGCGTCCTCCGCCGGCCCGGTGTCTCCCGGTATCCCGCTCATGCCTTGCCCTCCCGGCCGCGACACCTGTCTTCCGTCGACCCTAACCGCATCACCTACCTGGTGACCGGGGCGACCAGGCCATGACGTGAACAGCCGAAACCATGTGTGGTGCCAAGGTACGTGTGGTGGTTCGGGCGGGGTCTCAGTACCAGTGGTTGGCCAGCCAGAACGACCAGGCGCCGCACGGGCTGTCGTAGGTGCTGTTCATGTAGCTGAGGCCCCACTTGATCTGGGTGGCCGGGTTGGTCCGCCAGTCGGCGCCGGCGGAGGACATCTTGGAGCCGGGCAGGGACTGGACGAGGCCGTAGGCGCCGGTGGAGGCGTTGACCGCCCGGTAGTTCCAGCTGGACTCGTGGTTCACGATGTTGCTGAAACACTGGAGCTGGCCGCTCGGCACCATCTGCGCCGCCATCGCCTTGATCTGCGCGACGGTGTAGGAGCTCTGGACGGGGAAGCCGGAGGCGTCCCGGGAGGCCGCTGTCTTGGCTTCGGCGCGCTCCTTGGCTTCCTTCGCCGCCTGCTGGGCGGCTTGCTTCTTTTCGGACGCCGACTTCGCAGCGGTCTTGCGGGCTGATTCCTCGGCGTTCTTCCTGGCGTTCGCGTCGGCGGCGATGGCCTGGACATCGGCCTGTTGCGTCAGGGAGGCGGTCTGCACCTGGGCTTGGTGACCCGTCGGTATGTCCGCGAGGAGTGTGGCGTCGGCTGGCGTCGCCTCGGCGTCGTCGTTCTGCGCGGCGCTGCCCGGGGCAATGCCGACGACGCTTCCGACAGCGGTGACCGCGGTGGCGGAGGCCACCGCCAATCCCCGGACCGAAATCGGGCTCACACGTCTTCCTTCCGGTTGGACCGTAGGCTCCTGCCGCGACCGCCGCAGCCATCTCGCCTGCGGGGCCCGGCAGTTGGATCACTCTGCCGGGCTGGAGCAGATGGTGCAATCGTGAAGCTGGTGTGAATACTCACACCTGTTGTCAGCCCGGTGGCTTGCGAGTGCACGCAGGAGCGCCCGCGCTGCGGTCGGCTCTGGTGGGTGGAGTGGCCGCCCTCACCTCCGGGGGGAGGAGCATTGACGGCCGCCCCGTCCTGCGGCCAGGTCAGCCGATCAAAACCCTGACCGCAGGAGTTCCTCACTGGGTCAACGGAGCGGGAGCCGTGGAAGGTTCACGGATGGGGCAGGACAACCGACTCGACGACGACGCACGGTCGGGAAGCGCTGCCGGAGGGCGCCCGCCCACGGAGGCACGTGGGCGGCCGGTCACCGGGTCCGATGATCCCGCCCCTGTATGTCGCGCGCCGCTGGAGGTTCGGGCACTGCGTTGTCGGCGCTCGACGATCGTTCCTCAGGGGCCCTGGAGCAGATCCGTGGTGGTGGCCTCCCAGTCGATCTCGGCGAGCTCCCGACCGGCGGGAACGCGTTCGTAGGTGTGCTCCAGCCACTCCTCCAGCGGCGGCACGGGCAGCTCGCGGGCCGCCCTCGACGAGAAGCTCCACCGACACAACCAGGGGTGCCGCCGGGTCGAACCGGAACTCCGCCCTGATGGTCTGTCTGACGACGACGTCCAGTACACGCTCGATGTCAGGGCCAGTTCAGGACGAGCGTCCTGCGCCAAGTGGGCCCAACCTCATCGACTTCGACGGTGAGTCGTGGTGACGGGCGTCCGCCAGACGGGCACCGGCCCGTGTCGGGGCGCCTCCCAGGCGCCCTCTCCTGGTCCATTTCAGGACGGCTCTTCCCGGGGCGCTCGGCCCCTGCCGCCCGCGCGGATGGCCAACATTAAGTCATTCGACTGTCGCCCTTGACCTGCGCCTGAACGATCCTGAAACCGTCGCCCGCATGCCGGAGCCGGGTGATCGTCATGCTCGGAGGGGCCAGCCGTGAACCGCACTCCCGTCGTCTTCATCCATGGCACCTGGCTGCACGCGCTGTCTTGGGAGTCATGGGCGGAGCGCTTTGCCGGCCGGGGGTTTCTCGCCCGCATGCCCGGATGGCCGGGGGAGCCGGCCGCCGTCCGGGAGATGCGCACGTCCTCCGAGAGACTCGCGGGCATGGGCCTGGACGTGCTGACAGACCACTACGCAGGAATTGTGCGTTCATTCGAAACGGCGCCGGTGATCGTCGGTCATTCGGTCGGCGGCCTCATCGCGCAGCACCTCATCGGCGCCAACATCGGCCGGGCCGCGGTGGCCATCGCATCCGCTCCGATCAACGACATCCAACTGCCCGAGCCCCCGGGCCGGTTGTGGGCTCCGGACCGGGCCGACGGCTCCCAAGAGCTGGTGTCCCTGTCTCCGGAGCAGTTCCACCATGCCTTCGCGAACACCGTTGCGGCGGCGGAGTCCGACCGGCTCTTCGAACGCTATGTGGTGCCGACGCCCCGCCGTCTGATCGCCGACCTCGGGTACGCGGGCGCGGTACGCAGCCCGCGTACCGTGGTGGATGTCGGCAACGCGGACCGCGGCCCGCTCCTGCTGATCTCCGGGCAGGAGGACCTGCTGGTGCCCGACGCCGTCACGCGCGCGGCGTACAAACAGTACGGCGACTCGACCGCCGTGACGGATCTCAAGCAGTTCGCGGATCGTGCGCACTCCCTGGTCATCGACAGCGGGTGGAAGTTTGTCGCCGACTACGTGCTCGGCTGGCTGGAGGAGCGCGGCCTCCGCGCCTACCCCGCGTAGGGGTTCGGCGTGCCGCGGTCACATGTTCTGGTCGTCAGGGAGCTTGCCCAGGGCGTCGCGGAGGGCGGCGCGTGAGGTGATGCCGAGTTTGGGGAAGACGCGGTAGAGGTGTGAGCTGACCGTGCGGGGTGACAGATGCATGCGTTCGCCGATCTGCTTGTTGGTGAGGCCGCCGGCGGCGAGGTCGGCGATGCGGCGTTCCTGCCAGGTCAGTGCGGCCAGATGCGCCGACGAGGTGAAGGTGGACGTACCTGCGGCACGAAGCTCGGTCCGGGCGCGGTCGGCCCAGGTCTGTGCGCCCAGCCGTTCGAAGGTCTCCGCGGCGAGGGTGAGCGGGTGTTGTGCGGCTTTGGGGCCTTGGGTGTGGCGTTGGCGGATGCCGTGGGCGAGTTGGATGCGGGCGTGTTCGTAGGGGAAGTGCGGGGCGGCGGGGTGGGTTTGGGCGTGGCGGAAGAGGGTGTCGGCCTGGGTGGGGTCGGTGGTGGTCATGGCGAGGGCGCCGTAGGTGATGAGGGCGAGGCGAGGGGAGATGTCGGGGAGGCCTGCGTTTTGGGCCGCGAGGGCGTGCGAGCGGGCTTGTTCGGTGCGGCCGGTGTGGAGGGCTGCTTCCACGAGGTCGAGGAGCGTGCGGGGGGCTTGATGGGCGTAGGGAGTGAAGGTGCCCGGGGGTGTGATGCCGATGGCGTGGAGGTAGGCGGCTTCGTAGTCGCCTTCGGTGAGGGCGGCGGTGGTGCCGATGGCGTCGGTGATCTGGGTGAGGAAGCCGACGCCGCGCGGGCGGGCCCAGGCATCGACGGTGGCCTGCATGTCCCGGGCCAGGTCGACCTGACCTCGCATGGCGGCCACCAGACCCAGATACGCCTGGGTGTGAAGAACGAACAGCGTGTGCCCGTGCGTTGTCGTCAGCTCCAGGCAGCGCTGTCCGGTGCGCTCGGCCTCGGCCCACTCGCCGACGCCGATCTGGTCCAGCATGATCAGGTGCAGCATGGTCATGGCGTCCGCCAGGGCCCCCGTCTCCACCTCGCGCTCCACGGTGCGCTGCAGATACGGTCGGTACTGGCTGAGTGTGTCCACGTGGTAGGCGGCGACGCACAGCCGGGTGACATCCCACGGCTCCAGACGGGAGAGAGCGGCGAAGGCGTGTTCCACCCGCTCCCGTACGCCGGCGCCGCGACGCACCACGTCGCCCCAGGCGTCCTGATAGACGCGCGAATGCGAGGACACCAAGTCGCCCAGCGAGTCGAGGAGTTCATGAGTCCGCTCCCACGCTTCCTCGTCACTCGCGTACTGGTTCATGGCCAGCAGCAGGTCGATCAGGCGCGTGAGTACCTCGTTCGGCTCCCGCACCCCGCCGTCGCGCATGCTCTCGATCGCCGCGAAGACCTGGCGCTGTGACGACCGCACGTCCCCGTCCTCGAAGAACGCGACATAACCCGACGCGACCACCGAGGCCGGGGAATCGCCGTTACCGGCCCCGGAGTCCGAGCGGAGCAGCTGCCGGGCCTGGTCCAGCTGGCCGGCGTGCCCGGCGACGTATGCAGCGCTGCCCAGCAGCCTTGACCGTTCCTCGCGGCTCTCGCTGAGCTCCGCGGCACGCGTCAGCCACGCCATGGCGGCCACCGCGCCGCCGCGTCGGGTGGCGGAGACCGCGGCCGCCTCCAATGCGGCCGAGACCTGCTCATCGGGGTCGACCGTCGAGGCCGAGAGATGCGTGGCCCGCCGCTCGACGTCGTCGCGGTGGACATGGGCGAGGGCCGCGTGAGCCGCGCGCCGCTCGTTGGGTGTGGCCGTCTGCACCACGGTGGAACGCACGAGCGGGTGCCGGAAGACGAAGTCCCCGCTGAGTGGATCGATGTCCAGCAGACCGCAGGCCGCGGCCTCGTCGGCGTCACGAATCCTGTAGCGCGTGACCCGGGTGCGGTCGGCCGCCGTACCCGCTCCGACGCCGTCCAGCGCGCCGCGCAGCAGCTCAGCGCGCACGGTGTCGCCGAGGGCCTGGAAGCGCGCGCCGTACACGTGCTGCAGGCGCAGGGGCAGCGGGATGCCGGTGTACCCGAACAGTTCCTCGGGATTGCGTCTTGCCCGGCCGCTGCGCACATAGGGCGGCAGTTCCAGCAGGGCCAACGGGTTGCCCTGGGCCTCGGCCAGAACCAGACGGCGGATCTGCGGATCGAGGCCGGGGTGGTGCATGTCCAGGAGTTGTTCGGAGACCTTCTCCGGCAGCGTGGTCACGGGCAGCTCCGGCAGCGCGGCCGTGTCGAAGCCCGAGGGCACCTCGGAGCGCAGCCCGACGAGGAGCTTCACCGAGCTGCCGGTCAGTCGGCGCCCCACGAAACCGCACACCGCGGTGCTGGAGGTGTCGAGCCACTGGCCGTCGTCGAGCACCAGCAGGAGAGGTTGCTGCGACGCCGCGAGGGAGAGCAGGTCGAGAACGGCGATCCCGAGCGTCATGACCGAGGGGGCTGTGCCCTCGCCCCTGCCGAAGACGACGTCGAAAACCCCTCGGTGCGGATCGTCCAGTCGGTCGATGTAGGTGAGCAGCGGATACAGGAACTGATGCAGACCGGCGAACGGCAGCTCCGACTCGGCCTCGACTCCCGCTGCCCTGATCACCTTGTGTTTCTCGGCCGTCGAGTGTTCGACGACGTGGTCGAGCAGGGCGCTCTTGCCCACACCCGCGTCACCGCGCAGGACGAGGGCCTGCCCCCCGGAGGCCGCCACGAACGCCGACAGCACCTCCTGCTCGCCTTCGCGGCCGACCATGGCCCCGCCGATCGACTCCACCGCCCCCCACTCCCTTCACCGCTGAACCGGCCCGCCCCGAACGCTCTCGGGTCCGTGCGTACGGATCACGTCAGGCGCAATGGTGAGGATACGTTGCCCACGGCGGACACATGTCGAGCGGCCACATGTCGAGCGGTTGCGTGTACGACAGCACGACCGCCGAGTGACGTGTCACTCACACCTCATGCAGCAGACTAGATGGCGCCGTCGCGTTTCGTCACCGGGCATGGCCGAAAAGGTTCTTGTTGCGTGGCCGCGTGTGTTCCTTCGGGTGTGGCATGTTGACATGTTTCGGCGGCCCACGTTCCCGACTCACCTCCCAAGGCGCCGGTGGTGCACGAGCGGCTGCTCGCACACCCCGGCTTTCCGATCTGGTGACGGTTCAGGCGAGCCTGCCGCCGTCGACCCGGAGCACGGCGCCGGTGACGTAGGAGGCGCGGTCGCTCAGGAGCCAGGCCGCCGCCTCGGCGATCTCGTCGGGTTCGGCGGCGCGACGCAGTGCGGTCCGGGCGTTGAGCTGGTCGATGATGCCGGGCGACCGCTCGTCCCACTCGTAGATCATCTCGGTAAGCGTCGTTCCGGGGGCGATCGCGTTGACGCGGATGCCTTCCGGTCCGTACGTTGCGGCGGCCGAGGCGGTGATGTGGTTGAGCGCCGCCTTCGTGGCGCCGTATGCGGGCAGCGCGGGATTGGGCACCAGGCTGCCGACGCTGGAGTTGTTGACGATCGCGCCCGTGCCCGAGGTGGCGCGGATCGCGGCGATCTCGGCCTTCATGGCCAGCCACGGGCCCTTGAGGTTGACAGCGCAGACCTGGTCGAAATCGGCCTCCGACAGCTGATCCATCGGCCCGGGCGGTTGCCCCGTGGCACCGTTGTTGAAGGCGAGGTCGAGACGGCCGTACAGCGTGACGGCCCGGTCGACGGCGGCGTGGATGCTCTGCGGGTCGGCCAGATCGCAGGTCACGTAGTCCGCGGTGCCGCCGGCCGTGCGGATCTCCTCGGTGACCGCCTTGAGTTCGCTCTCCGTGCGGGACGCGAGGAGGAGGCTGGCGCCTTCCCGGGCGAACAGCCGGGCCGCGGCGGCGCCGATGCCCCGTCCGGCACCGGTGACAAAGGCGACCTTGCCGGCGAGCAGGTTCGATGTGTTGTTCATGACGACGAGCCTCTGTCCCGCCGCACGCCTTGTCCAGGGATCACCGGTACCTGGTTGGGCGGCCCGGTCCAACGGGCGAACCGGAGCGGTGACATGCTCGGCGGAGGTCTTCGGAGCGGCCGGACGTGCGAGGACGCTGCGCAGCGATTCCCGGCCGTGTGGCTCGGCCGTTGAGAGCAGGATCACGTACGTCTCGAAGGCCCGCGCGGGCTCGGCCTCCGCCAGGACGGGCGCGGTGGTGCGGTCCAACTCCGCCGGCTGGTGCCGTACGACTGCCGCATTCTGGCGTCCCGGTGCCTACGCGGCGTACCAACCCGCCCCGGCCTCTGGCGGAAGCACCGGCCGGCACCCTCGGTGAACTTGATCGAGGCCCGTTCACCGATACTTGAGCAGGTGCGGTACGCGACGGAGCTTCTGCTGCCACACGACAGGAACTCCCTCCAGGAAGGCTGAACACGGTGACAACCGCCGCATATCAGGGTGAACCCGGATCCAACTCGGCGACGGTCGCGCGTGCCCTCTTCCCCGAGGGCGGCGAGTTGGCCTGCACGAACTTCGAACAGGCGCTGGACGCCGTGACGCTCGGCGCCGCCGACGTCGCCGTGATCCCGGTCGACAACTCCGCGGCCGGACGCGTCGCCGACGTGCACCACCTGCTGCCGGAGTCGGGGCTGTTCATCGTCGCCGAGTACTTCCACGCCATCCGCTTCGACCTGATGGGGGTGCCCGGCTCGAGCCTGGACCAGGTGGAGTGCGTACGCAGTCACGTGCACGCACTGGGACAGTGCCGCAAGCTGCTGCGGGAGGGCGGCTGGCGCACCCTCGTCAGCGACGACACCGCAGGAGCGGCGCGCGAGGTGGCCGAACTGGGCGATCCACGGCACGCGGCGCTCGCACCGCCCGCCGCTGCCGCACTGTACGGACTTGACGTGCTGCGGGCCGAGGTCGAGGACGACCCGGACAACACCACACGGTTCGTCGTCCTCTCCCGGGACGCCGCCGTGGCCCCGTACACCGGGGAGCCGACGATGACGAGCCTGTTCTTCAGCGTCCGCAACATCCCCAGCGCGCTGTACAAGGCCCTGGGCGGGTTCGCCGGCAGCGGCGTGAACCTCACCAAGATCGAGAGCTATCAGATCGGCGCCGGTCTCAACGCCAGCCGGTTCTACGTCGAGATCGAGGGACACCCAGACGACGAAGGTGTCGCCCTCGCCCTGCATGAACTGCGCTTCTTCTCCACCGAGGTCCGCATCCTCGGTGTGTATCCCGCGCATTCGCACCGGCAGAAGAGCTGAGGATCCGCCTCACCAAGGGCCTGGCGCGCGGCACGCTCACTCAGCCCCAGCAGCGTGTCAGGGCGCCCCGAGGCCGTTGAGCAGGGTGTCCACGACGACGTCCGCCGCCCGCCCGGGGCCCAGGTCGGGCAGCTGCCGGGACACGAGGTGCATGAGCTGGGGCAACAGCGCGCTCGCCCAGCCCTCCGGGAGACCGGGACGCAGTAGACCTTCGTCGGTGGCGCGCCGCAGGAAGGCCTCGACCTCGGTGACAGAGGCGTCCCGCCGCGCGTGGACGCTGTCGTCGGCGAGCATGCGCGTGAGGTCGACGGGCCAGGTGCGGTTGACGGTGATGATGTTCTCGACGTAGCGGTGCAGGGCGACGGCGACGGGCGCTTCGCGCAGGCGTGCGTCTTCGAGGGCGTGCTCGATGGCGGTGAGGCGGGCTTCGTAGATGGCCGCGAGGAGGTCTTCGCGGGAGGCGAAGCGGCGGTAGACGGTGCGCCGGTCCACGCCTGCCTCGGCGGCGATGCTCGCGATGCTGGCGCCGGGGTCGGCGGCGAGCATGCGCGCTCCGGTGGTCAGGACGGCTTCCAGGTTGCGCACTGCGTCGGCTCTCACCGCACCGAGTCCAGTGGCGGATGTGAAGCCTGAGACATCTAACGTCGCAACGACGTGGATGTCCCTCAAAGAAGCGCTACAACCAGGCGACAGGTAAGGCCAATAATGCCGTACCCACGATGAGCCTCATCGGTCGGCAGCGGCCGGTGCACCGGCGCAGCGGGTCAGCCGTCGCTGACGCGGTCGGCACCACGGTTCCCGGCCTGTCCGCGGTCGGTGCGGAGTCGGGATGCACTCTGGCGAACGTCGAGATCCGAGCGCTCGGCGGCGCCTTCGACGGTGCACCGGCGTTCCCCAACTCGGTGGCCGGCCGAGGTCTTCCGTACGTCGCCTTCGGCTTCGCGGTGGGCGCTCCGGACCAGGTGGAGACGCTCCGCGCCGGCCTGGCGCGGGTCGTGGAAGGTCTGGCGCCATGGGTGGCGGAGCGGAACATGGTCAACTTCCTTTCCCCGAACGGTGAGGGGTTGCAGTGCCTACGGCTTCCCTTTCTTCCCCGGCGAAGAACCCTACTGACCGGGCATCTGGGGATCTCTGTCCCTCGCCGGGTTCGGTTCCGCAGGTTGCGCGGTCCAGGAGGTGAGGATGCGCAGGGCGTCGTGGGAGGGGCTGTCGGTTTCGGCGGTCAGGATCATCAGGCGTTGTCCGGAGGAGTCGGAGGCGGCCCAGGTGTCGCAGTCGAGGGTGAGTTCGCCGACCAGGGGATGGCGATAGTGCTTGGTGCCGTAGGTTGCGCTGTTGACGCGGTGTTCGGCCCACCAGGTGCGGAAGTCGGCGTCCTGGACGGTCAGTTCGCCGACGAGGCGGGCGAGGTCCGCGTCGTCGGGGTCGGCTGCGGCTTCCATGCGCAAGGCGGCGACGGCGTCCCGGGCGTCGTGTTGCCATTTCTGGTGCATCGCCCGGATCGCGGGGTCGGTGAACATCAGGCGCAGGTAGTTGCGCCGGTCGGTCGGGATGGCGGCGAAGTCGGTGTACAGCGCGATGGCGGCGGGGTTCCAGGCGAGGATGTCCAGGCGTTTGCCGAGGACGAGGGCGGGTGTGTGGGAGAGCTGGTCCAGGAGGCGGCGCATGGCGGGGCGCAGGCGCTGGGAGGGTCGGCGGCGGTGCGGGCGTGCGTTGGTTCGGCCGGCAAGCTCGTAGAGGTATTTCTGCTGGTCGTCGTCGAGGTGCAGAGCGCGGGCCAGGGTGGCCAGGACGGGGGCCGAGGCGCGGACGCGGCCCTGTTCGAGGCGGGTGTAATAGTCCACGCTGATCGTGGCGAGCTGGGCGACCTCCTCGCGGCGCAGCCCCTTGACCCTGCGTGCGGAGTCCGTCCCGGGCAGGCCGCACTCATCCGGTGTCAGCTGCGCCCGGCGAGCCCTGAGGAAAGCACCGAGGGCACGGGGGTCGGAGTGCGAGGTCATGGCGTTCGTTCTCCTGTGGACCGCACACGCGCGAGGTGTGCCGGTGATGTTCGTGGCGTCGCTTGAGGGCGGCGGGCCTGGAGCCCCGCCGCCCTCGGAGGAGTGTCAGCGGACGGTGGCGCGGGCGGCCCGCTCGATCACGTCGGCCACCAGGTGGGGGTGGGAGACGGCGACCGAGTGCGAAGCGGCGACCTCAGTGGTGTGCGCATGGGCGCGCTTGGCCATGAAGCGCTGGACGGTGGCTGGGATGTTGAGGTCGCGCGTGGTGACGATGTCCCAGCTGGGCTTGGTCTTCCAGGCTGCGCTGGTGGCCTTCTCCTCCAGGGCGGCCTGGGCGATGGGGCGCTGCTCGGCGGCCATCAGGGCGGCCTGCTGGGCGGGCACGTCGGCGGCGAACTGGTGAGGGAACTTGTCCTGCTGGATGTAGAGATCGGTGGCGGTGGAGCCGTCGGCCTGCTGGTAGGTGACCGGGTCGAGGGCGTCGGGGAGGGTGGAGCCCGGGTACTTGGTGGTGAGCTCCAGGGCGCTCTCACCGGGGGCGGGCAGGAAAGCGGCGACGTAGACCAGGGCTTTGACCTCGGGGTCATTGGTGGCGGCCTGGGTGATGACGCTGCCGCCGTAGGAGTGCCCGACGAGGATCTTCGGGCCCTTGACGTGGTCGAGGAGCGTGCGCAGGGCGGCGGCGTCGGAGGCCGGGCCACGCAGCGGGTTGGCGGCGGCGACGACCGGGTAACCGTCGGCGCGTAGGTCCGCGACGACGCCGTTCCAGCTGGAGCCGTCGGCGAAGGCGCCGTGTTCCAGGACGATGGTCGGCTTGGTGTGCCGGCCGGCGTGGGCGGCATCGGTGGCCTCGGTCGCGCCGCTGGCGGTGCCGCTCAGGGCGAAGGCGCCGAGCGCGAGACCCGCTGTGGCCGTCGCTACCGCCCCAGTCACCAGCCGCTTGCGTCCACCCTTGATACTCACCACGACAAACCCCTCTCAGACATGTTTCTCGGTATATGGGGCGGGGCCGGCACTGCCGACTTGCGTCACCGCCCTGACTGGTGATGAATTTGTCATGCGATTTGTCACCTGTCAAGATGGTGACGCGAGGAACGGGTTCGCGGCATGCGAGCCTGGAACCTGCGCGGACTGACGCGGACAGAAAGGTGAGGTGCCATGAGTGACGCCGAGGAGAAGGCACTACTGGCAGGTGGCTGCTTCTGGGGCATGCAGGAGCTGATCCGGGCGCTGCCCGGCGTGAGGGGCACCCGGGTGGGCTACAGCGGCGACGACGGCAAGCCCCACGCCACCTATCGCGACCACGGAAAGCACGCGGAGTCGATCGAGATCACCTTCGATCCCGGGGTCACCGACTACCGCACGATCCTGGAGTACTTCTTCCAGATTCACGACCCGAGCACGAGGGACCGCCAGGGCAACGACATCGGCCTCAGCTACCGCTCCGCCATCTTCTACTTCGACGACGAGCAGCGTCGCGTCGCGCAGGACACCATTGCCGACGTCGATGCGTCCGGGCTGTGGCCGGGACCGGTGGTGACCGAGGTGGTGCCGGCCGGCCCGTTCTGGGAGGCCGAGCCGGAGCACCAGGACTACCTCCAGCGCTACCCGGACGGCTACACCTGCCACTTCCCGCGGGCGAACTGGCGCCTGCCCAGGCGCGAAGCCTCCTGAACGCAGGCGGGGGGGGGGGGGGGGGGGGGGGGGGGGGGGGGGGGGGGGGGGGGGGGGGGGGGGGGGGGGGGGGGGGGGGGGGGGGGGGGG
>NZ_JBMNDS010000132.1:0-17072 GCF_052543295.1 Streptomyces sp. SAS_270 | reverse complement strand
AGAAAGTGCCCGGGGAACGATCGAGCAGGACCAAGGCCCGTATTCCCCGCGAACGCCGCAGGGAATACGGGCCTTTGTGCGTTGCAGGCAATGGAACCACTCGTTGCCGCGCCCTGCTGCAGTGCTGCAGTGCTGCAGTGCTGCAGTGCTGCAGTGCTGCCGGAAAGCAGCAACGAAGGCAGACGTCCAACGCCACGATGATGCGGCGTTCACTATGGTTGTTGAAGATCGGCCCACCCCAGGGCGCTCCCCGAGGTTCAGGCCGCCACGTACCCCTGCACCCAGCTGCTTTCGAACTTGAGCCGGAACTTTGTGCCGTCGAGTACGTCGTCGGCAATGACCGCCCAGTCACCGCCGTACACGGTCGTGTAGTTGCTCTGGCAATACGAGGACCCCGAGCTCGGGTAGAAGCACACCTTCACCTTGCGGGAAGGGGTCACGATGTTGTTGGTGAACCTGACATTGATGTCACCGCAGCGGGACGTGGCGGTGAGCCTGCCTGAGCTGGACCCGGGGAAGTAGTAGGTGCCGCTGCTGAAGTAGGACTCACCCCCATAGCAAGTTGCGGCACTCGCGGTGCCGGCGCTGCCCAACACGCCCACCCCCGCGAGTGTCAGCGCCGCCGTGAGCGTGGCGATCGCCTTGCGCACTGTGTGTACGGACATGGTGTTCTTCTCCCTGTCTGTTATCGGAAGCTGTGAGTCCGGCAGCAGGGCTCAAGCGGCGAGATAGCCCTTGAACGTGTTGCTGGCCAAGTCCATGGAGATCCTGAACTTGGTGCCGTCCTTGACGTCTGTCGCGATCACGCGCCAAGTGTTCAGGTCGCTGGACTTGTAGAACTCCTTCCAGGAGTTGCAGGTGGTGCCACCGGAGGTCGGGTAGAAACACACGCGCACGGTCAACGGGTTCGCGTTGCCCCAGCTGGTGAGCTTTAGGTTGATGTCGCTGCACCGCGACGTCGTGTAGTAGGGACCGAAACTGTGCTCGGCCTGGTCCGTTCCCGTGCTGAAGGTTTCGTACGACGCGCCCCCCTTGCAGGTCGCGGCCTGCGCGGTCGATGCGGTGCCAAAGACGAGCGCACCCGCCGCCATGACCAGCCCACCCGCGACTGCCGCCAGGCGCTTCGCTGTCGTCCTCATGTCCTGTTCCCCCTGGGCTGTTGTCGGGGGCTCCGGCTTGCGGAGCCCCCTCCGTGAATACCTGTTGACGGGACAACGGGGCTAACGCCGACGTTCCGTGCCGAGAAGTGCGAGTGCTTCGGTGCCGAAGTGGGAGAGTGATCCTCAGAACGCCCTGCTGATTTCCCCGTTGCTGCGGAGGCAACGGTGCCATGAGGCCGCTGTGAGGACCCTGAAGGTTCCTGAAGGCTTCTTCAGGAACCTCGCCGCACCTGTGGGTCATCCTGAATGCCATGCGGATATTGGTGGTGGAGGACGACCCGCGACTGGCTGAACTGCTGCGCCGCGGGCTTGTGGGCGAGGGGTACGCCGTCGACCTTGCCCACAACGGGCTCACCGGGCTGGAGTTGGCGCTCGACAGCGGTTACGACGCCGTCGTCCTGGACGTGATGCTGCCCGGCCTGAACGGCTACCGGATCTGCGCGCGGCTGCGTGATGCCGGCGTGTGGACGCCGGTGCTCATGTTGACCGCCAAGGACGGCGAGTACGACGAGGCCGAAGGCCTGGACACCGGTGCCGACGACTACGTCACCAAACCGTTTTCCTTTGTCGCTCTCGCTGCCCGACTGCGGGCCCTACTGCGACGCGGACGGCCTGAACGGCCAGCCGTTATCCGGGTCGGGGACCTGGAGATAGACCCCGCGGCCCGCAGCTGCCGACGGGGAACGACGCCGGTGGTGCTCACCGCGCGGGAATTCGCGGTCCTGGAATACCTGGCACACCGAACAGGTGAGACCGTCTCCAAGACGGAAGTACTGGAGCACGTATGGGATCACCGATTCGGCGGTGACGTGAACGTCGTCGAGGTGTACGTCAGCGCCCTGCGCCGCAAAATCGACACCCCGTTTCGACGGCGTACGATCCACACCGTCCGTGGCATCGGCTACCGCTTCGAAGCCACCGAAGGCCTGCACACGTGAGGCGGCCACAGGTCGGCACCATATGGCGGCGGCTTCGTCCGCGAACGATGCGCATGCGACTGACATTGCTGGCCGTCGTCATCACAGTCGTGCCACTGACTGCCTGCGCTGTCTCACTAGGCGTCACCATCAAGAAAACGCTTTTCGAGAACGCGCTGGAAAAGACCTCCGAACTCGGCCCGACAGACGGTTACACCCCTGGCGACTTCCCACCCTGCAGCCGCCATCCGGAGCTCGATATGGAGGAGGGCGGGCACAGGTTCACCATCTGTATCGCAAGAGGCGACACGGACGAAGGGCTGGTGCCGACACTGTCACTCATGCCATGGACGGACCCCCAGGAGTCCCCGCCGATGCGGTCCCACTTCGACGCCGAAAACGACGTAGCGATCATCCACTCAATCGGCATCTACCAAGCCCGCCTGAACGCCATCATGTGGTCGATGGCCGGAGGCACACTTGGCATCACACTCCTGATAGGCGCAAGCACCTGGTTCGCTGTCGGCCGGGTGCTGCGCCCGGTCGAAGCCATCCGCTCCGAATTCGCCGAGCTCAGTGCCCGTCATCTGGACCGGCGCGTGCCCGTACCCCGGGCCGGAAACGAGATCGCCCGCCTGGCCGAAACGATGAACAGCACTCTGGACCGTCTGCAGACCGCAGTCACCCAACAGCGCCGGTTCGTCGCAGACGCCTCCCACGAACTGCGCACCCCTCTCGCCTGCCTGCGCACCGAACTCGAACTCGCCCTCCACCGCGCCGAGGAAACCGACTGGCCCCAAGTCGTCCACGACGCCCATGAGGACACCAAACGCCTCCAAGACCTGACCGAAGACCTCCTGCTCCTGGCCCGTCTCGATGCCAGCCACACCGGCCGGCAACCGGAGCGGGCCGTCGACCTCACCGACCTGGTCCGCGACGAGACCGCCCGCCGTCGCCCACCGCGCCACATCACCCTCGACGTGCACACCGAATCCGGCCCCGTCATTGTGCAAGGCCAGCCCATGCTCCTCGCCCGGGTCCTCGGCAACCTCCTCGACAACGCCGAACGGCACGCCGCCGGCACCATCACCGTCCGCCTGACCCACGAGCCCGACAACCGCGAAGCCGTCCTGGACGTCCAGGACGACGGCCCCGGCATCCCAGCCGAAGACCACCAGCGGGTCTTCGAGCGCTTCACCCGGCTCGACGACGCCCGCACCCGCGATGCAGGAGGCTCGGGCCTCGGCCTGGCCATCGCCCACCACATAACCACCGCTCACCACGGCAGCCTCACCATCACACCCAGCGACCACGGCGCACACTTCACTCTCCGCCTCCCCGTTCAGGACACCTTCCTCCGAGCCTTCGTCTCTGTGCGCGGATCTTAAGAGGGCAACTGATCTGGTTTGCAGGTGATTTGGGGTGTTCGCAGTGACGTCTCTGATGCCCGCTGGACGATGATCGAGCCCGTGTTCGTGGTGGCATGGCGGGCCGCTCTCACCGGTCCGGGAACCGCGGCACGGGTGCATGATCTGCGGGAGATCGTGAACGCCATCCTCTACGTCAACCGCACGGGCATCCCGTGGGAGTACCTGCCGCACGACTTCCCTCCGTTCCCCTCCGTTCAAGACCGTCTACGACTGCTACGCGAAGTGGGAAGTGGAGGGCACTACTCAACGGGTGCACGATCTGCTGTGCGACAAGGCCCGCCGTGCGCAGGGCCGGCCTGCGGCCGCGTCAGCTGCGGTGCTCGACGCACAGAGCGTGAAACCCTCCGCGAACGTCGCTGAGGCCAGTCAGGGCATCGCCCCCGCAAGAAGATCAAAGGACGTAAACGTCACGTGGCCACGGAACCGCTCGGCCTGGTCCTTGCCGTCATCGTCACGGCCGCCTCGGTGCACGACTCCACCGCCGGAAAACGCCTGCTCGACGAACTCGCCTCCTCTCACCCCAGCGTGACGAAGGTCTGAGCGTACGGCGGGTACCAGAACAGCGTCTTCCAGCACGGAGCCGCGAGGAGTATCGACGTCGAGGTCGTAAAACGGCCCACCACCAAAGGATTTCAACCCCAGGCGAAACGTTGGGCGATCGAGCGCACGTTCGGCTGGCTGATGCAGCACCGGCGCCTCGTCCGGGACTATGAAGCACCGCCCCAGCGATCACGCGCAATGATCCACTGGCCCATGGCAAACAGAACGAGCCGCGAGCTCACCGGAGAGTCCACACCAACCTGGCGAACCGAACCGGGTGAATCGGGCAGAGCGACCTGAACATTGATCAGATGCTCTCTTAAGCGATCGTCCGCGCCGCGCAACCCTGCACGGCGCGGCACGTACTACCTCGGGCCGGGCCGGTTGTGGGAGAAGGACACCGGGAAGTCGCGCCGGAACTACTCGGTTCCGGTACGCGAGCTGGGGCACATGCGCGAGCAGGGCCTGCTGCCGTAGGAGTGGATCAGCGACGGCACCCGGCTGGTCCGGCGGGACATGCAGTACGACTCGATGCTGGAAGCCCTGGAGCGCACCGCCGAGACCTACCGGTACAACCTCTGGGCCTCCCAGCCCCGTCTCGTCGAGGTCTGGTGCGAGTCGGATTCGATCTCCGGTGTGCTGCGCCCGGCGACCACGAAGTGGGGCGTCGGTGTCAGCTTCCGAAGTCGCCTGCACAGATTGCCGAAGTCGTCTGCATCCCGAGAGACAGCTCTTCAAAGGTCAACGGGGAGTGTCGCGAAGTGAACTGACGGGACCCATCGGTCGGCGCCGTGTCCGGCGAGGGCTTCTATGAGTTCGGTTCGCTGTTTTTCCGTCATGGGGCCAAGGACACAGACCGGGAGGCGCGTGCGGTCCTTGAGTGTGTCCTGCTGGGGATAGGGCCATCCTGCCGGTCGGAGCATGGTCGGCCTGTTGGCTTCGGGCTCCAGGTCGATGTGGATTCCCGTGTACTGGTACCCCAGTGGGTTCTGGATTTGCTCAATGCTGGCGCGCTGGATCTGGCCCCACGGAATCTCCCGCCGTCCGGCGGCGCTCCCGGTCGCGATCCCCTCTGGACCGACGTGAAGCGCCCATCGGGATCGCGCTTTCGGCGCCCTCGCGTGTTTGGCGATCACGAATATCTCCGTGATCACACCGAGAATGGAGCCGAGTGCGACCAATCCGCCGAGTGCACCTCCGAGTGCCATGACGGCGAGCCATCCGTCCTGACCATCAGTAGCTCCCGGCGTAACGAGTCCAAGATGCAGCGGAAAGTAGATACTTGCCGTCGTCACCGCGGACGAAAGCAGTGCTGTGAACGAGACAGCCGTCAGGCGGGGTTTGGCCACGTAGGTGTCCAGTTGCTCCTTGCCGGTCCAGGACATCTCAAAAGAAGCGTGCGACGCGGTGGGCGGCACCTGAACCCGCGTCTTCACCTGCGATTGCCTCCTCTGGATGCTGCTGCCCGGCGCATCCGGTGAGAGGGCCGCCCGTCGCGCGAGTGACGTCCTCATGGCGCGGGCCATCCTGGCCAGGAGGACGTCTCGGGGGCCCGGGCCCGGCGGCGGGGACACGGGTGCGTGGTCGAGCTGTCGCAGGGCCTGGGCGAGGTCGGCGGCGTTCGGGTACCGCTGGACGGGGTCCTTGTGCAGCAGGACCAGCACGAGGTCGTCCCAGATGGACGGGATGCCCGTGGACAGCGAGCTGGGGACGGGGGGTTCCTGGGTGAGGTGTGCCGTGAGATAGCCAACGGTGTCGGGGGCCTGGAACGGCAGCCTGCCCGTGATCAGCTCGAAGAGAAGGCAGCCGAGCGCGTACAGGTCGCTGCGCGGTTCCGGGAAGCCGCGCGCTTGTTCGGGGGCCATGTACGGGGGTGTGCCCACGATGAAGCCGGTCTGGGTGAGGCGGTCCGCGGTCGCGTAGGGGTCGGCCGCCCTCGCGATGCCGAAGTCGAGGACCTTCACGTTGCCGGAAGGCGTGATGAGGGTGTTGGAGGGCTTGATGTCCCGGTGCATGATTCCGGCGTTGTGCGCTTCAGCGAGCGCGTCGCATATCTGCGCACCCCATCGTGCGGCGTCGGGCAAGGCGACGGCGCCTCGGCGCAGTATTGCGTCCAGGCCGTCGCCTCGGATCAGCTCCATCACCAGGAATGGGACTTTGTTGTCCTCTGAGCCGGTCTCGCCGAGGTCGTGGATGGTCACGATGTTGGGGTGCTGCAGCTGGGCGGTGATCCGTGCCTCGCGCAGGAACCTGGCGCGCGCCTCGTCGCCACGGCTTCCGCCACCGGCGAGCAGCGAAATCACCTTGACTGCGACACGTCGGCTCAGCGTTTCGTCCTGCGCCTCCCACACTTGCCCCATTCCGCCCTCGCCGAGCTGCCGCACCAACCGGTAACGGCCCCCGAGAAGCAGGTCTCGCACTACTATGCCTCCCCCGTTTCGAACATGCCTGTGGCTCCTGCCGGCGAGGTGGGGATCGTGACGCGACCGCGAAGGCGACGCGCACGTCTCCCAGAAACCCGCCAATCGGCAGGGGTGTTCGCCAACACAGCTGCCCTGATCTGGATCAGCTTTCCATCTCCGGCATGTCCCCGTTGTGGAACGGCCCCGTCGGCTGCCACGTGCACAGAACTTCCACTCCGTTCGATGACCTCGACCGCTGCGGGTCACGGATCGAGGTCACCGTGCGTCTCCGGACGACGCGGCGACGGAGGATGCTCCGCGAGGTAGCGGTGAAGCGAGGTCTTGGGGATTCCGGTCTTCGCGGCGATCCACCCGAGGCTGGTGCCCTGCTGATTGAGGAGCCTGGCGTACTCGACGCCGACGCCCAACAAGAAGGCGCGCTCTTCTTCGACCGGTCGAGGGTTCGACAGCCGAGGCTGGGCAAGATCAAGAGCTGCCGGGGCGGCGTCTCGGTTCGTGCGCGCCAGCGCGAGGGCCGTCTCTATCTCGGCCATGGCCTCCTGCCAGGAACTGCGGTGCGGGGGCTGCCGGTCGCCGTCGTAGATGTGCCGGTGCTCCAGCCGCAGCGTGGAGGCGAGGCGGCCGAAGGCGATGATGGTCCCATCGGCGACCAGGTACAGGGCAGTACCGGCGGCTTGCAGCATCGCCTCTTGGACGTCAGGCTTGAGGTGCTCGTAGGGTCGGCCGCCAAACGGCGTGCCCGCCGCTCGTCCGCTCTTCGATTGCCGAGGGAGCTGATGGCCCGGCATCGTCCGGGGCGCCGTCCGCTCGTGTCGGCCCGTGTTTCCGAAAGTCTCCCTCTGCTGCTACCAAAGCCCCACGGCAGCAAGGTCAGTAACGCGCAGTCAGGGTGTCATGGTCCATGTGCGGGTGGACGGAGCGGCGTCGGTGTTGCCGGCCCAGTCCAGGGACGCACGCGGAAGGTGTGCAGGCCGAGGGCCAGCAAGGCGTACGTCTTGGGCGGGGCGCAGCTCGCGTACGGCTGAGCGTCGAGGCCGCACTGGAAGCCGTTGCCGTTTACGCCGATGAACGAAAATGACACCGAACGGCTCTTCGTCGTACTGCCGTTGGCGGGACCTGCGGTCATCGCCGGTCTCGGGCGGGACGGTGTCCACGATGAAGCTGCGGTATTGCGGCGACGGGGCCGAAGACAGCGTTGAGCGCGAACGTCCACGCATCGTCGGGCTGAGGTATGCCTGCATGAACTCCACCAGTCCGCCCCGTCCCCGCCCGCCACTCGCGGCGCACTGCGCGAATCGTGGCACGGAGCAGGCAGGTCGGACCGGGAAAGTCACAACAAATACGTCACTCACTCCGGCTTGCTTCTCTACTCTGTCCTCCATGCACTCGACGATCAGAGGGGCGCTCAGCGTCTCGGGTGTTCTCGCCGCACTGGCCGCTCTGTCCACTGGTTGCGGCAAGGACGGCTCACACACCGACTCCGCCGACAAGCCCCGCACCAAGCCGACTTCCCAGCCCTCGTCACACCCCGGGCTGGGCAACATCCTCGTCGGGGGCAAGGCCGTCACCGGTTCGAAGGCCACCGGCAACAAGAAGATGCCCTACCAACGCACCTATACCGACGGCGCGCTCTACGCGCCGGTCACCGGCTACCGGTCGATGACGTACGGCATCACGGGACTGGAAGCTGTGTACGACGACGTCCTGGCCGCTAAAGCGTCCGGTGCCGCATCGGGCAACGTCGTGACGACGATCGACCCCGCGGCCCAGAAGGCCGCGTTCGATGCGCTGGGCGACCGACAAGGCGCCGCGGTGGCACTCGACGCCGAGTCGGGGAAGCTTCTCTTGGCAGTCAGCACCCCCTCGTACGATCCGGCGGCTTTCAGCGGACAGCGTCCGGCGGACGCGAAGGCATGGAAGGCGGCCAACGCAGACAAGCGCTCGCCCATGGTCAACCGGGCTCTGCACCGGGTCGGCTCTCCGGGTGGGACCTTCAGCGTCGTCGTCGCGGCCGCCGCGCTGGAGAACGGGCTGTATGAGACGGTGGACGACAAGACCAGCAGCCCTCTCACGTATGTGCTCCCCCGCACGGTGACCCGCGTGACCGGTATCTCCCCGCGGTGCGAGAACGCCTCGATCAGGCAGGCGCTGCGCTACTCCTGCGCCAACGTCTTCGCCAAGATGGCCGCCGATCTCGGTGCGGCCAAGCTCCGGTCGACGGCGGAGAAGTTCGGGTTCAACGACGACACGTTGACCGTGCCCGTGAAGGTCTCCGAGAGCACCTATCCCCAAGGAGACGTGCCGCCCTCCGAGTCAGCGCTGACGGGAATGGGGGGCGGAACGGTCACGGCGACTCCGCTGGAGATGGCGAGGGTTGCAGCTGTGGTCGCCAACGGAGGACGGCTGGTAGCCCCGCAGTTGGTGAAGAAGGTAGCGAAGGCCGACGGCAGCCAGGAAAAGCCTCAGTCATCGGGTGGCAAGGTCGAACAGGTCATCACCCGCCGTACAGCCGATGCGCTGCGATCGGCACTCAAGACCGCGGCGAGCGACGTGGTGTCCCAGAGCGCGGATGGGATGGAGTCCGGGATCAGCGCAAAGACGGGGTGGGTCACGGATGGCCTGGGCGGCTCTGCCACCGCGTGGTTCACCGCGTATGCGGACGGAGCAAATGGACAGCCGATCGCTGTGGCCGTCTGTATCGAGGGCCTTCCGCCATCCGCAGGAGGGGGGAAGGGCCCCCAACAGGCGGTCGCGGTAGGCGAGGCGATTTTCGCGAGCGCCTCCTGACTGCTGGAACAGCCCCCCGTGTGTGGGCGCGTGACGCGCCGCGGGGTCACCACCGTGGTCCGCCGGTTGTTTTCTCTCCAGTCCATGCCTGCAGGCGCAGCGGCTGGTCGCGGGAAGCAGCAGTGACTGCAGCAGTACCGCCAGCGAAGACGGCCGACCCCGCCACAACCATGAGGATGCCCACGATGGCACCCATGACAAGCACACCGAGAATGATCATGCCGATGCTGCCGCTTCCGGCTCCACGGATTCTGTAGCAATCTCGCCTTCCGCTCCGCTCACACAGTCCGGCATGGCGGCACTCAACTGGCCACCGTCCAGCCCGAGTTATATAGGGAGCGTCTTCGACAAACGGGCCGCGCTGCGGCGACCCGGTCCGTAGGCTTTGCGATGGAATCACTGAAATCCTCCCGCATGGACTGAGACACCGTGAACACTGCGACACTGCTGCTGCTCGGCGTCGCAGGCGGAGCAGTACGCGGAATCATGCACGCCTACGACTGCATGACCGAATGGCTCAACGGGCGTCAGCAGTACCCGCATGCTCCCAATCCCGGCACCGAGGGCCCGCCCGCCTTCGGTGCGTTCTATGACGTCGGGGGCGAATCCATCGCCGCCGTGGTGCACGCCCTCCTGGGGGCTCTGGTGGCCGGGCTGCTGGGAACGTCAGGACAGGTCAGTGGCGGCTTCGCGGTGTTCGCCGCCGGCGCCTCCGCGCCCCTGGTCCTGGTCCAGCTCAAGAACTCCCGCCTGGCCGAAGCAATTCTCGGGGAAGGTACTGCTCCCGCAGCCGCGGGCGCCGCGCAGCCGGCGGACACAGCCAGCAACGGTCCGGGGCAGGCCCTGGACAGTACGCAGGAGACCTTGTCGGCACAGCGCCCCGGCACCGGCACACCGATACCCCCTCCGGTGAGACGGCCGCCCCCATCGGGTTCCTCTTCGCAGCTGGGCAGGGCACGCGGCCCAGCCGCTGATCAGGACGGCGCCGGATGAGCCGGCCCGGTCTGCTACGACGGGCCGCCGCTGCCACCCTCGGCGCCACCGGCCGTCCCACCCAGACCACCGCGCTGACGGCCTCCGTCGAGCTCGGTCTCGCCCGTCGGGCCGCAGCCGCCCTCATCGGCATCCGCTCCTACCGGCAGGCCGACAACTCCTCCTCGACGTCGAGGGTCTGGGAAGTTCGACGTCCAACGGGCGCCACGGCACGCCGGTCCGTCCTCATCGCGCCACCACCGCAGGCCGAGGCAGGCGCAGCCGCCGCTCCCCCGCCTCCGCTCCATGACGATCTCCGGGCCGATCCCTCGGCTTGGCTCACCGTCGTTCTCGATCCCGCCGCGCCGGTGATGATCGGACCGAGCGGCACTCCTGCACGGCAGCGTCAGCGCGGGCCTCGCAACACTCTCGTGCTGGCTGCGATGGCTGCCGTCCTTGCTATCGCTTTCACCGCATTCGGCTATCGGCTCCGCCCCTTCATCCACCAGCAGCTCTCCTCGCCCTCCGTGAACGGAGACGACCCGTCCCCCTCTCTTTCTGCCGTAGTGAGCGGTGACGTGCCAGAGGCCTACCTCGGCAGTTGGAGAGCCACCATCTCCAACCTCACCGGGAAGAACACCCGAACGCTCGTCGTCAAGCAGGGCCTCATCGGCGACGACGTAGCAATCGTCGTCGCCGACGGTCCCGTCAAGAGCGGCGGAATCTACCACTGTGTATTCACGGCCCCCTTGACCGCCGTGTCGAGCGACGGTAGCCAGGTGAAGCTCGGTCCGAGCACCGTCACCTCCGGCGTTCCGTGGTCCGCCTGCGCGCCGGGGCGCACCTCGACCCTCGCACTCAAAAGCGGCAACACCCTGCGCCGCGTCACCTCCAACAGCATTGAGGCTCTCACCTACACCCGGTAGCCCTCACGCCCTGAACTGGAGGCGCTGGTGGCCGCCTGACCTCGTCCACGTCCGGGTTTGACGCCTGGTCCTGCGCACAGCGAGTGCCGCCAGGTCGGGGCGCGCCAGGTTCATCGCACCAGGCGGCCGGTACGCCGGTTCAAACGGCTCCGCACCCGCTACGAGCGACGCGCCGATCTCCACCAGGGTCTGCTCGAACTGGCCTGCAGCCTCATATGCCTGCGCCGCCTGCGAACCTCATCCTGAAGCGATCAGCTGGCTACGCTGAACCACCCCGGCCGCACCTCGTCCAGAAGCGGTTGCAGCGACTGCACTGCGGCCCGCAGGTCCTGATCCGTGACGTCAAGAGGCTCCGGCAGGCTCAGCCCATACCAGCGCAGCCGCCAGAGGTCGAAGACTTCCCTCCCGTCGGCTGCGAAGTCCACATCGACCTCAGTGCCGTTGTCGCTGACGAAACGGCACCCTGCCCCATGAACCGTGTAGGCGTAGGTGCCGATGTGCCCACTCCGGCCGATCCGGCGCGAACGGGCCAGGCCGAGGACATCTGCCAGTCGCTCAAGAGAGGGGATCGCCACCCTCATGGCCTCGTCAATCGCGTTCAGAGCGCGGACGTAACCGAGCACGAGGTCTCGCGCAGCCCCAACCTGTTCCATACGGCGTCATTCCCCCCCTGAGCCCGTGGCTGAAGGGATTGTTCCATGGGGCCGCCAGCGTCTCCGCAGGACGGCATTCTGAAACGATCAGTAAGCCTCGCGGGCCTTGATGTCCTTGATCTGCGCGTTGGCCGGGCGGTTGATCATGATGGCCGCCTGGGCCTCACCATCGCCGCCACCATCCGCTCCAGGCGGGCCAGCCGGGTCTTCTCGGTGCGGGCGGTGACCAGGCGGAGGTAGAGGGCGAACTGGTCGGACTTGCTGAGTGTTTCGTAGAACGCCCGCGCGGCCGGGTTTGCGTCGAGCGCCTCGACGAGATCCGGCGGTGCGGTGGCATTCTTCTGCGAGGCGTATGCCGTCTCCCAGCGGCCGTCCGCCCGAGCCGCCTCGATCTCGGCGAGGCCGCGGGGGCGCATCCGGCCTGCCGCGATCAGGGCGTCGGCCTTGTCGACGTTCACCTGCGACCAGGCGGAGCGGGGGCTGCGGGGTGTCGTGCGCTGCAGGAAGTACGTGTCGTCAAAGCCGCGCCGCAGACCGTCGATCCAGCCGAAGCAGAGCACCGTGTCGACCATCTCTTCCCAGGTGAGCGATGGGATGCCGGTGTGCTTCTTGGCGATCTTCACCCAGAGCGCGGTGCGTTCCCCGTGATGCGTGTCGAGCCAGGCCTCAAGCTCGGCCGGGCTCGCGGGGACAAGGATCTCGACGCCGTCCTCGTATTTCTGCATAAACCGCAGACTAGAGGCCCTATAGGACAGGTGCTGACCTACCCGAGTGCACCGCTCAGGTGACCTGCTCAAGCGGCCGACTCAGGCAACCTGACCGCCTCACTACTTAGCGAGCTTCGCCCTGCTGCCACAGGCCACCCGCGAGTCGATGAACTGCTTGAGCTGACGGCCGACGTCGAGGTCGCGTACTCGGATGTGCCCGATCTCCCCGCTGTGGCCGCCTGGAGGAACCCGACGAACCGGCGGCACAGTCAGCAGGTTAACGCAGGTAGCGGTACAGGTGCACGGGCCGTAGTAGGGCAGGTCAGCCCCAGCCGGAGTTCCGGGCCGTGCTTCGGCGGGCGTCCCAGGGGTCAGGGACGCGCTGAATCGTCAAGTGCAGCCCACCGCAGCGGAGTTCGAACGCTGGCGACCGGCTTCCATGTGTCTTCCTAGTCATGCAGGCCATCTCAACGGATCGGTAATGGCGTAGCTACGCCTTACCTAGGCCACTTCGTCGCGATCCCCTGCCCCGCAAGCCCCGTACCCCCTGCCCTAGGCATGCTGATAGAGGCCGAGGGCGATCACTCCGGCGCCGATCCAGATCCATCCCTTGTGGACCGGGTGGTGTGGGGTGCACGCCGGGGGCCCCTGCGAGCGAACCGGTGTGCTGACGGCCGCCCGGTGGATCCGTACGGGCGTCAGGACATGCTGCCCCGGCACACCTTCCCTGGGGCCGGGGTGCGGCCTGTGCGGAGGTATTGGTCGACTGTCTCCGTGACGCAGCGGTTCTGCGGGTATGTGCCGTGGCCCTCCTCCTTGGCCGTCAGGAGCACGCCGACACTGTCGCCCAGGGCGCGGGCCATGTGGCGGGCGCCGGGGTATGGGGTAGTCGGGTCGCCGGTGCCGCCGACCACCAGGATGGGGGCCGCGCCGTCGGCATTCACCTGGAGCGTGGCGCGCTCGCCGTCGAACGGCCAGTCGTAACAGAGGTAGACGCCGGTGGACCAAGCCGCGCCGAAGACGGGTGAGGCGGCTTTGATGCGGGCCTCGTCCCTGTCGAGGCGTTCGAAGTCGGGGCGCAGGCTGGAGTCCGCGCAGGTGATCGCGATCAGGGCGGCGCGGCTGCTGTCGCGCGGGGTCGCCGCGTGGTCGGCGGAGCCGATGTCGTCCGCGCCCTTGCTCAGCGGACGGCCGTCATTGTGCTCGATCAGCGCGGTGAGGGCCTTGGCGAGCGGCGACCAGCCGTCTGTGCCGAGACCGAGATGGTCGCTGACGGCGTACGCGAGGGCGTCGGCGTCGAGTTTCCTGCCGCCGCCGGCCGGGGCGGGCTTCTTCTCCAGGCGATCGGCCAGGCGCGCCATGCGTCGCGCGGCCTCCTCGGGCCCGTCGCCGGTCGGGCAGTGGCGGATACGGGCCGCGCAGTGCGCAGCGAACCGGTCGAACGCCGCCTGGACCGCCTTGACTTGCGACACCTGCTCCTCGTCGAGGTCCTCGGTCGGATCGACGGACGCTTCGAGGACGAGCCGTCCGACGTGCGACGGGTACAGGTGGGCGTAGACCGCGCCGAGCGCCGTTCCGTACGAGACGCCGAAGTAATGCAGCCGCTCGTCGCCGAGGAGGTAGCGCATCAGCTCGAGGTCGCGCGCGGTGTGCGAGGTGCCGAGGTACGGGAGGAGCGCCCCGGCGTGCTCGGCGCAGGCGTCGGCCCCCTCGTAGCCGGTGTCGTCCGCGGTCTTCCCGCAGCGCACGGGGATGGTTGCGCCAACGCCGCGCGGGTCGAAGGAGACCAGGTCGTAGCGGTCGAGGAGCGGCTCGTACTGGTTGAGGCGTTCGGGCAGTCCGCTCACGCCGGACACGCCTGGGCCGCCGAAGTTGAGGACGAGCGAGCCGATGCGCCGGGCGTTCGGGCCGGTGGCCTTGCGGCGGATCAGGGCGACGTCGATGGTCCTGCCGTCTGGTTTCTGGTAGTCGAGCGGGGACTTCATGGAGGCGCAGTCGTAGCCCGTGCGTGCGGTGGGCGGCGAGGTGCAGCGGGACCAGTGGAGGTGTTGGCCGGTGGTGAGCGCGGTGGGCAGACCGGCGGGCGGGTTGTTCGCGGTGAACTCCGTACGCGGCTCCGCGCTCCGGCCTGGAGCGTCGCGCTGGAGCCAGGCGCCGACGGCCCCGATCGCGACAAGCACGACCACGGCGATGATGCGCGCACCGACCGAGAGGCCCGGTCTGCGGCTTCGTATCGTATGTGCGTCACTCATTGAACTCCCCGTGTTCCCGCCCCTGGACGCCCGCCCCGTGCTCGCATGCACGTACCCGTGATCGTCCGATCGTCGAATGAATGCAGGGTACAAGCCGCCTCCGACTGCTCGGCTCGCGAGAGTGCCCAGGAATTCACACCGCCCGCGGGTCGGCCAACTGCACCACCAGCAGGGCGACATCGCCCAGGTGGCGGCGGAGCGCCCCGGCCACCAGGTCACCCGGTTTCGAGGTGTGCCGTGATGTGCCGCCGCCCTGGCAGGGCCAGCGCACCTCATGCGGGTGCGGGCGGCGCGTCCTGGCTTGATGCGGCGTACTCGACAGCCGCCTCGACGTCCTTGGGCGCGGCCCAGCCGTCGTAGCGCGTGCCCAGGGCAGTGGTGGTCGTTCTGGGCACGAGGCGGCCGTGCAGGACATCGGCAACGAACTCCGTCAGGTCCCGTTCCTCACCGTGGTCCCAGCCGACGTGGACAGGACCGTGCCAGAACGGACTTGGGTCGCAGACCTCCGCGCAGGCCACGACGCTGAAGCTGCTCACGAGCGGATGCAGATGGCTCCACGGCCCGTCAGGCTCCGCAGGACGGTACGCGCGTGTCGTAGTAGGCGCCAGGTACGGCTTGCGGGTGTGGATGCCACCCCGCATCGCCTCGTAGCCCCGGCCGCTGCGGGAACGAACGGACCAGTTCCTCGACGAACCGGTGCCCCAGCCCCTGGCCCGGGCGCTGTCGGCCACCGACACCGCCTCCAGTTCGACGAGCGACCTCGACAGCCTCGAAGGACTCCTGACAAAAGTGGTGGGCTTGACCTGGTCAGCGGTCGGTGTCGTGCACGAGGCCGCCGGGTAGCAGGACGCGGTCAGCCGCGCGATCGCACGCGATAAACACGGCGACGCAGACGATCATCCCCGGGATACTGGTCGCCCATGGATGAGGTCAAAGTTGTCGTCGCCCATTCCGAGCGCGCGACCCTGCGCGTCGGCGATGTGTTCCTGAAGGTGGACGCCGATCAGGCGCGCGTCGACGTCGAGGTGGAGGCGATGTCCCTCGCGCCGGTCCCGACCCCGGAGGTCCTCTGGCGCAAGCCGCCCGTGCTCGCGATCGCCGCACTCCCGGGGACGACGCTTGGGCGCCTCGGCGGGCCGTCGACCGGGTCGTCGGCGGCGTGGGCCGCGGCGGGCGCCGCCATCCGGAAGCTGCACGACGCGCCGCTGCCGACCCGGCCCGGCCGGGCCGGCCGGAGCATCGTCGCGCTGGCGGCGGAACTCGACGACGAGTGCGAGTTTCTCGTGACGAACGGCCTCCTGCCCGCTGACCTGGTCACCCACAACCGCCAGGTCGCCGAGGCCGCCCTCCGACCGTGGACTCCGGCGTTCACGCACGGCGACCTGCAGATCGCGCACGTCTTCGTCGACGGCGACGAGGTCACGGGCATCATCGACTGGTCCGAGGCGGGCCAGGGTGATGGCCTGTACGACCTCGCCACCTTCACGCTCGGACACAAGGAGCACCTCGACGACGTCGTCGCCGGCTATGGCGCCGACGTCGACCTCGACGTGATCCACGCGTGGTGGTCGTTGCGAAGCCTGCTGGCGGTTCGCTGGCTGATCGAGCACGGCTTCGACCCGTTCGCGCCGGGCTGTGAGGTCGACGTGCTGAGATCCCGGATGTGAAGCTGCGCTGGCCCGACTGCTACGAATGCGTTCTGACGCATCGAGCAGGCCATCCCCTGGGGCGCATCGCCTGCCCTTACGCTCGACAAAGTGCGGGGCTCAGTCGTCGCCAGCAGATGACGGCGCAGCCGAGGATGACGAACGCGTGGTGGATGTCGTCGCGGATCTCCCAGTGGAGCGGATCGCTGACCTGCTGGAAGCCCGCCCGGAGGCGGCGGTTTAGGCGATTGCGGCCTTCAACGCCTCCGCAGCCGACGACCCGTCACGGAAACGGCGGAGCCCACGCAGGCAGCACACCTGACAGGAACCTGCCCGCACCCCACCCCGCCCAGCCGCCCCGGCAGCCTCTACCGCGCTGCAACCGCCTCACCCACAGAAGCGGCAGGGGTCAGGTGCGGCGGCGGGGCTTGCCCCGCTTGCCGGCCCCGGCGCCCCTGGCGCTCTTGGCGTTCCCCGTGCCCTTGCTCTTGGTGCTCTTGGCGTTCTTGCCGGCGCCGGTAGCGGCGCGGGAGTTCTTGCCCGCCGCCTTACCCGCCGCCTTGCCCGCGGGGTCTTGTTGCGTAGCGGGCGGGCGGCGGCCGCGGGTGCTGTTGGCGGTGCGGCCGCGGACGATGCCGATGAAGTCCTCCACCAGGTCG
>NZ_JBMNDS010000131.1:0-17098 GCF_052543295.1 Streptomyces sp. SAS_270 | reverse complement strand
CCCCCCCCCCCCCCCCCCCCCCCCCCCCCCCCCCCCCCCCCCCCCCCCCCCCCCCCCCCCCCCCCCCCCCCCCCCCCCCCCCCCCCCCCCCCCCCCCCAGACCTCAGTAGCGGTAGTAGTGCTCCGGCAGCAGCGTCGCGATTCTGATCAGCACCGCCGTCAGCGCGCCCGCCCACAGCAGGACGCCGAGCCAGACGCCGTATATCGCCGCGCGATAGCGCTCCGGCGAGTCCAGCACCACCGACTCCGGGGAGCCGGGGGTGCTCAGGACGTGGACGCGGCTGCCCTCGGAGAGGCTGCGGGCGTTGATCATGCCGGGGACGGCGCGCTCGTGCTCGGTGCCGTCCTCGCCGGTCCAGCGCACCACCGCGTTCAGAGTGGCGTACGACGCCTCGCGCGTCGCCACATGGCCGGTGACCGTGCCCTCCAGGCGGCGGGCGGTGCGGCGCAGAACGTGTTCGGTGATCGCCTTCATGGCCTGCTGGCCGGTCAGGGCCAGGCCGGCGAGGAACGGGATCAGGGTCAGCAACCAGTACGAGTTCATGGCCAGGGAGCTTATGGGGGCGGTGAGTTGAAGAGGCAACCAAGGGGTTGCCTTTGCCGGTCCCTCACAACGTCACCCCGTCGATCTCCAGCGTCTGCACCGCGCCCGCCGCGAACGACAGCGCCAGCGACTTCCCGCTCAGATACGTGTCCGAGTGGGCGGTGTAGAGGTCGCCACCGCCGCCGGTGACCGTGTTCCAGCGGCGGACCAGGCCGCCCGAGCCGCCCGTCACCGTCGAGAAGCGGGAGAGGTCGAAGGTCAGGGTCTGGGCGGAGGTGGCGGTGTTCACGGCCACGATGACCAGGCGCTTCGCCGTCGCGTCGTACGCCGCCGCCGCGTAGCCCACACCCGTGTCGATGATCGTCATGCCGGGGCGGATGTGGCGGCTGAACTGGGCCATCACGTAGTACTTCGTCTGGACCGTGGTCGGCTGGAGGGTGCCCGCGTCATAGGCGATCATGGCCCAGCCGGAGCTCGGGTCCATCACCTGCCAGTAGACCCAAGCCGTGGGGTGCAGCCAGCGGAAGTCCAGGCAGAGGTTGCTGGCGAGGGTGAGGCCGGTGGCGTCCTTGTCGCCGGTCTCCGAGTTCCACAGCTTCTTGCCCGCCGTGGTCACCACGTCCGTGTAGAGGAGGTCGCGGCGGCCGCCGGAGCCCTGGTAGCCGTGCACGTTGACCTGGTTGACGTACCCCTTCGTCGTCGAGCTGAAGGTGTTCCACGTCGTGCGCGCCAGGTCGTAACTCGTCTCGTCCGAGGCGGAGATACGTGTTCCGGTCAGGCCGCGGCTGTTCAACTCGCTGCGCAGGTACGGGAGCACGGCGGCCTGGACGGAGGCGTCCATGTGGCAGCCCTCCTGGGTGCCGGTGGCGGTCCACCAGCTGGAGGACGGCTCGTTGAAGGCGTCGACCGTCGCGAAGTTCACGCCCCAGTTGTTCTTTGCGTACAGCGCCACGGCGGCGAGATGCGAGGCGTGCTGGCGGTAGTTCCAGGTCTGGAGGTTGTTGCCGCCTCCGGAGGCGCCGGAGGGATTGTGGTTGGAACACATCCACCACATCGGCGAGTTGGCGAAGAGTTCCGTCGTCGCGCCGCGCGACACCGCCTTAGTGAGCATGGAGCGCTGGTTGGCGTCGGCCGTCCAGTCCCACGCCGAGGACGTGGGGTCCTCGTTGTTCCAGTCCTGCCAGTAGCCCTCGATCTGCTTGAACGCCGGGATGTTGGCGGAGGCGGTCATCGTCGTGCCGCCCACGCTGTTCCAGCTGCACGCGCCCAGGTTGTAGCGGGCGATGTTCAGGCCCAGGCCGGGAAGCGACTTCCCGCCGTACGTCACCGACTTCGTGGTGAAGAAGATGTCGGCGAAGTCGTCGCGGGCGCCGAACACGTTGGCCCACCAGGCGAGCGAGGTGCCCCAGCCCTCCCATTTCCCGTACGAGGTACCGGGGTTGACGGCGATCGTTGCGTCCGCCCGTGCGGTGCCCGTGCCGAGCACACCGCCGAGCACCGCGCCACCGGCGGCGGCCAGCAGCGCTCTGCGGCGGAGGGGGGAGGTGGGCTTCGATTGCTCTGGTGCGGTCATGTCATCTCCGGGTGCGGGGGCCGGGGGTGGGCGCCAGGGAGTGCGCGCCAGGGGGAGCTGTGCGGCGTTGCGGGACGCGGGGAGGCGTCGTCCCTCGGAAGCATCGGGTGTGACGCGTGGGTTGTCGAGAGTTCAGACAGCCCTTTCTCTAACCGCTGTACGAAGACGACCGGATTCTGTTCGGGATTCCGTACGCGTACGGGGCTGGTGACTTGAGGAAGCGCCCCCTATCGTGCGGCCCGCGGCGAGGAGGCCTCAGTGGGCCGACGGGGACGAAGGGGCCGAAGGGGGCCGAAAGGGGCGTACGCATGAGGGCACCCGTGGTGCATCACCGCACTCGGCGGCGGAGTGCCCTGCGCAGGCGCGCCCTGTGGACCGGCGGCGAGGTCCTCGTCACCGTCGGCGTCGTCCTCATGCTCCTCGTCGTGCACCAGCTGTGGTGGACCAACCGGCAGGCCCGCGCGGGCGCCGAGAGACAGGTCCAAGCCCTGGAGAAGGCGTGGGGGACGCAGTCCCGGCCGGGGAACACCGCCCCGGCCACCGATCCCTCCCGCCTCGCCGATCCCGATGGCGGCTCGGATGACGGCTCCGGCGATACGTCCTCCACCTCTTCCTCCTCCTCCGGCGGCGGCCAGGGGCGCCGGGCCGCCGCCGGCACCGCCACCGTCAACACCACCGGCGTCCACCCCAGTTGGTCCCAGGCCTACGCCGTACTCCGCATCCCCCGCCTCGGCCTCCGCGTCCCCGTCGCCGAAGGGGTCAGCAAGCAGGACGTCCTCAACAAGGGCTACGTCGGCCACTACAAAGGCACCCAACAGCCAGGGCGGGCAGGGAACTTCGCGCTCGCCGGGCACCGCAACACCCACGGCGAGCCCTTCCGGTACCTCAACCGGCTGCGGTCCGGCGACACGCTCACCGTCGAGACGAAGGCCGCCACCTTCACGTATGTCGTCGACAAGACCCTGCCGCAGACCTCGGCGCGCGACGACGGCGTCATCCGTGCCGTCCCCCGCAGCACCGTCCGGCCGTCGTACGGGTACACCGACCCGGGGTACTACATCACCCTCACCACCTGCACCCCCGAGTACACCTCCAGGTACCGGCTCGTGGTCTGGGGCAAACTGCGGTCGATGCGGCCCAGGTAGGAGCCCAGTCGGAATCCGCCGGATGCCCCCTAGCCGTTTCCCTCGCCCTGTGGGGAGGTGGCCGGTTCGGCCGGGGGCGGCGCCACGGGGGTGCGGGAGTTCCGTTCGCGCCGTGCCATCAGGACTGCGGCCGCGCCGGTGAGGAGCGTGCCGACGCCGGACGTGAGCGCACCCAGGGCGTTGACCATGTCGGATGCGCTGCCGGCCTGGGGGTTGGGGGCGTTGCCGTCGGGGCCGTGCGTCGGGCTGCTCGTGGGCTCATCCGTCGGATCGTCTGTGGGCTCATCCGTCGGATCGTCTGTCGGTTCCTCTGTCCGGTCCGTCTGACCGTCCGTGGGTTGTTGAGTGGTCGGCAGGGAGGATTCCGTCGGGGTGGTCGGCGTGGCGCAGGAGCGATCCCCGGAGCCGCATGTCGTGCCACCGCTGCTGCCGTTGCCGCCGTTGTTGGCCGGCGACGAGTGGTTGTTGGCGTACAGCGTGATCAGCCCTGTGCAGAGCAGGGCGATGCCCAGCAGAAAGAGCCTCGGATAGAGCGAACGGCGCCTCGATAAGGCCGACTTGGCGGACATAAGCGTGAACACGCACCGACAGGCGGCTGTGGTTGCACCGGGGCGACCCGGGTCAGAGCTGAGGTGGCCCCGGTGGTTCGATCTTCGGGCCCTTGCCCTGTGCGTGGAGCACCGCCGCGAGTTCGTAGTACGCCACCGAGTCCCCGGCGTCGGCGCGTGGCCGGTACACCTCCTCCGCCTCCGCGAGGCGGCCCAGGGCGGCGAGGCAGCCGCCGAGGTCCCGCCACGCGAACCGGTTGCCCAGCTCGACCGCGAGCCGGTACCACTCCACGGCGCCCGCCACGTCCCCGTCCCGCCGCTTCCAGTAGCCGAGTTGACCGGCGGCCCGCGCACTGCCCGCCCGTGCCATCCCGGCGACCAGTGCCTCGGCCTCGGCTACGCGCCCCGAGGCCCAGCGGCGCATCTCCTGGGCCATCGTCACCAGCCAGTCGGGGTCCTGGCGGACCTCGGCCTCGCGGCGCAGCCAGTGTTCGGCCTCGGCTTCGTAGGCGGCGTCGTTGTGTGCGAGGCGGCTGGCATACCAGGCCAGCGCCTGTACCGCGGCCGCGTGACCGTCCTCGGCCAGCGGTACGAGCCAGCGCTTGGCCTCCTCGCCGCGCCACTGCTCCAACAGGACTTTGCCGAGCCGGAATTGCGCATCGGGGTCACCGAGCTCCGCGGCCGCCCGCAGCAGTCGTCGCTGCTCCTCCGCGGCCGAGTTCGCGCTCGAGTTCGAGTTCGTTGCCGCCATGATCAGCACCCTAAGCCCGCACCCCTGAGCCCGAACCACCCACCTGGTCCTGGCTGGTTCACCCCCGCTCCCGGAGCACCACCACACTCGCCGCCGCCACCACCGCGAGCCCCGCCGAGACAGCGATCGCGAGGTCCGCGCCGTGGGCGAGGGACTGGGTGGACGTCACCAGGGCGATCGTCAGGGCGACGCCCGCGCACGAGCCGATGTAGCGGAAGGTCTGCTGCGCGCCCGAGCCCATCGCCGCGCGGGCCGCCGGGACGGACTCGACGGCGAGGAGCGGGAGCGCGGCGTTGAGCAGGCCACTGCCGATCCCGGAGACGATGAAGCCGGGCAGCAGCCGCGTCCAGGAACCGGCGTCGAGGGCGCCGAGCATCGTCAGGACGCCGGCCGCGTGCAGCGCGAAACCGAGGGCGAGTTGGTGGCGCGGTGAGACCCGGCCCGCGAGGCGGCGTGCCTGCAGGGCGACGCCGAAGGACAGCCCGGACCAGAGCAGGAACAGCCACGCGGTGTCCATCGCGGACAGGCCGAGCGACTGCTGAAGCAGCGCGGGCAGGAAGCTGAACAGTCCGATCACCGCGAAACCCGTGAACAGACCGCCCGCGGAGGAGGCGAGGAAGGGTCGGTGGCGCAGCAGGCCGAGGTCGATCATGGGCGTGCGGGTGCGGCGTTCCACGAGCACGAACGCGGTGGTCAGGGCGACGGTGGCGGCGAGCAGACCGCCCACCGACGGTCGCAGCCAGCCGTCTCGCCCCAGCGTCAGCGCGGCCACCAGGGAGACCAGCGCGAGCCCGAACGTGACGGCGCCGGCCAGGTCGGGGCGGCCGCCGCGCGGGGCCCGGGACTCGGTGAGGGTCCGGGTGCCGAGGGCGGCGACGACGAGCGCGGCGGCGCCCAGAATCCCGTACGCCGTACGCCAGTTGGGCATTGCCCCGGCCAGCAGCGGACCGACCGCGATGCCGCCGCTGACGAACGCGCCCCACACCCCGGTCGCGTGCAGCCGGCCCCGGGGGGACGGGAAGGCGTGCACGAGCAGGCCGAGGCTGCTGGCGAGGATCGCCGCGCTCGCCGCGCCCTGCGCGATGCGGGCCAGCGTGAACAGCCAGGTCGAGGTCGCGAGTGCGCCCAGCGCCGTGGTGACGCCGAGCGCGACCGTGCCGGCGAGGAAGATCCGGCGGCGGCCGTAGTCGTCCGCGAGGCTGCCCGCGACCAGAAGAAGCGCGGCCAGGCCCAGCGGGGTGCCGTTGAGCAGCCATGCCTGGGCGGAGACCGAGGTGTGCAGGGCGCCGGCGATGTCGGGGAGCGTGACCATCGGCGCGGTGTACGCCATCAGGGTCACGGCGGTGGCGGCGCTGGTGACGGCGAGGGTGGGGGTGGCCCGCGGGGACGGCTGCGCGGGGGCTGCGGGACGGGCGGCCGATGGTGCGGCCGGTTGGGCGGTGGTGGCGGAGGTCGTGCGGTCGAGCCCTGTCATGGCTGTCTCTCAGAGGGTGAGTTCGGTCATTGAACTGTGGCTGCGGTACGACCGTAACACCCAAGGTTCGTTCACTGAACCAAGTCGTCGAAAAGTCGCTAGAGTGGCAGGCATGGCTCTGGGCAAGGACTACGTCACGCAGGAGTGCTCGATCGCCCGGGCGCTCGAAGTCGTCGGGGAACGCTGGACGCTGCTCATCGTCCGCGACGCGCTCTACGGCGTACGGCGGTACAACGACTTCCTCGTCCACCTCGGCATCCCGCGCGCGGTCCTCGCGGCACGCCTCCAGGCGCTCACCGCCGAGGGGATCCTTGAGAAGCGCCGCTATCAGGAGTCGCCGCCGCGCGACGAGTACGTCGTCACCGACCGCGGCCTCGCGCTGTGGCCGACCCTGCGATCGCTCGGCGTATGGGGCCGCGAGCACTACACGGAGACCCGGCTGCGCCTCTTCCGGCACGCGACCTGCGGCACGGACCGGGAACTCGGCCCGTACGGCGAGTGCCCCGACTGCGGAACCGTCGTCCCCGTCCCCGACGTCGAAATGCTGCCGGGCCCCGGACTCGACCCGGACCCGGCGGACCCGGTCAGCCGCGCTCTGCTCAGCCCGAAGCGGCTGCTCCAGCCGATCGGGACGGAGACTGTGCGACAGGATCCCGTGTGGCGGCATCCTGTATAACGGCAGGACGAGTACGACGTCGAGTACGTCGAGCAGAAGACCAGCAGACGACCAGCAGGGGAGGGGGAGCAGGTTCATGATCCGGATTCGGACCTGGGCGAACATGCGCCCCGCCGCCGTGCTCCTCGTGCTGCTCCTCGAAGTCGCCGTGCTCGACACCGGCAGCCTCTCCGCCGCCGTCGCCTTCGCGGCGACCGCCGCGGCCGGCTCCGCGCTCGCCGTCTGCGCCGTCATCGCCGCACGCTGCGCCCCCGCCGTACCGCGTACGCGCGTCCGTACGGCCATCCGCGACCGTGAGCGACGTACGGCGTTCCTGCCCCAACGCGATCCCGACGCCTCGGGGCGCCCGCGCCCCCGAGCGCCCGGGCGTGCCCTCCTGACGGCCGCCGCGTAGGGGAACCCTGGTAGTACCGGCCCCCGCGCGGGTCGTCATGCCGCTGTGCGCAGTTTCTGCGCGTTCGTTCGCTCCGGCACGACGAGACCCTCGGAGGGCTCACCCATGTCCGCATTCATGTCCGTTTTCGCCAGTCTGGTCGACGGGCTGGCCGATCTGCTCCAGCCGCTGTTCCACGCCTCCGCGGCGGCTGCCGCGATCGTTCTGTTCACCGCGCTCGTACGGCTTCTCGTGCACCCCCTGTCCCGGGCGGCGGCGCGAGGGCAGCGGGCGCGCGCCAAGCTGCAGCCGCAGATCGCCGAGCTGCGCAAGAAGCACAAGAAGAAGCCGGAGGAGTTCCAGAAGGCGCTGATGGCGCTGCACGCGGAGGAGAAGGTGTCGCCGCTGTCCGGCTGCCTGCCCAGCCTCCTGCAGATGCCGGCCTTCTTCCTCCTCTACCACCTGTTCTCCAGCTCGCGGATCGGCGGCGAGGCGAACGCCCTGCTCGGCCACAAGCTGCTCGCGGCGCCGCTCGGCGACCGGTGGGCGGACGCTCTGGGCGACGGCGGGGTGTTCGGGGCGCCGGGGCTGGTCTACCTCGGCCTGTTCGTCCTCGTCGCGGCCGTCGCGACCTTCAATTACCTGCGCACGAAGCGGATGATGGCGGCGAACCCCGTCCAGGCCGGTGCGGACGGGCAGCAGACGCCGGGGATGGGCGCGATCAACAAGTTCATGCCGTTCATGTCCTTCTTCACCCTCTTCACCGTGGCCGTGGTGCCGCTGGCCGCCGCGCTGTACGTGGTGACGAGCACCACATGGAGCGCGGTCGAGCGGGCGGTGCTGTACCGGGACATGCCGGGGGCGGCGCCCGCGGCGGCACTCGTGTAGCCGCGGCGGAAGGCGAGGTTACGGTCCAGTCCGTGAACGGGGTATTGCGGACTGGACGCCGAGCTTGGAGGATCGACCAGTCCTCCGATGGCTGCACCCATCGGCTGGGCTGCCGCGATCGAGGGAGATTGTGATCATGAAGCTGCTGCGAGTCGGTACGGCGGGAGCGGAGCGACCTGCGCTGCTGGACGCCGAGGGAAGCCTGCGGGATCTGTCGGGCGTCGTCCCGGACGTCGACGGCGCGCTGCTCGCGGACGACGAGGCCCTCGGCCGCGTACGGGCCGCCGCCGATTCCGGCGAGCTGCCGGTGCTCGACGCGGCCGGACTGCGCGTCGGACCGCCGGTCGCACGCATAGGCAAGGTCGTGTGCATCGGGCTGAACTACCACGACCACGCCCGGGAGACCGGTGCCGAGCCGCCCGCCGAGCCGGTGATCTTCTTCAAGGCCGCGGACACGGTGATCGGCCCGTACGACACCGTGCTCGTGCCGCGCGGCTCCACCAAGACGGACTGGGAGGTGGAGCTGGCGATCGTCATCGGGCGGACCGCCCGCTATCTCGCCTCGCACGAGGAGGCGCTCGCGCACGTCGCCGGGTACGCGGTGGCGCACGACGTCTCCGAGCGCGAGTTCCAGATCGAGCGCGGCGGCACCTGGGACAAGGGCAAGAACTGCGAGACGTTCAACCCGCTCGGCCCGTGGCTGGTGACCGCCGACGAGGTCCCGGACCCGCAGAACCTGTCGCTGAAGCTCTGGGTCAACGGCGAACCGAAGCAGAACGGCACGACCGCCGAGCAGATCTTCCCGGTCGCCGAAGTGGTCCGCTACGTAAGCCAGTTCATGACCCTGTACCCGGGCGACGTCATCAACACCGGTACGCCGGCCGGGGTCGCCATGGGCCATCCGGAGCCGAAGCCGTTCCTGCGGGCCGGGGACGTCGTGGAGCTGGAGATCGAGGGGCTGGGGCGGCAGCGCCAGGAGCTGAAGGACGCGTAGTACTTTCCGAGGCTGAGGCTGCGGCTTCGCGTACGGGGTCGGGGGGAGCCCCCGACCCCGTACGCACTCCTAGGACCTGAACCGCTCCAGGGCCTCGACCACCATCGCGTGGTCCTCGATCTGGGGCAGTCCGGAGACCACCACCGTGCCGATGACGCCCGCGCCCTCGACCGTGATCGGGAACGCGCCGCCGTGGGCCGCGTACGTGTCCGGGTCCAGGCGCGAGGAGTCCTCGAAGGTCGTGCCCTTGGCGCGGAAGCGGGAGCCGACGAGGTAGGAGGAGCAGCCGTAGCGCTCGACGACGCGGCGCTTGCGGTCGATCCAGGCGTCGTTGTCCGGGGTCGAACCGGGCAGCGCCGCGTGGAAGAGCTGCTGGCCGCCGCGGCGGATGTCGATCGCGACGGGCGCACGGCGCTGCCGGGCCAGTTCGACGAGGAGCGAACCGAGGGTCCACGCGTCGTCGTGGTCGAAGTGAGGGAGCGTCAGGCGGCGCTCCTGCTCCTCCAGTTCGGCGATCGAGGGGGCAGCGGGGGCGGGTGCGGGGCTCGTGGCGCTCACAGGGACACCGCCCCGCCGTCGCGGGCCGAGCGTCGCGCCGCCTCCAGTACGTCGAGGGTGGCCGCGGCCTCGAGCGCGGTGACCGGGTTCGGGGCGCCGTCGCGGAGGGCGGCGGCCACGGCCGCGTAGTACGCGGGGTAGGCGCCCGGCAGGGTCGGCTCGGGCCGGCCGCCGCCGGTCAGCGGGGACTCCCCGGAGCCGACGTGGCCCCACATGCTCTCGGGCTCGACACCCCATTCCTCACCGGCCGCCGGGCGCCTGCCCTCGCGTAGCGCGGCCTCCTGCGGGTCGAGGCCGTACTTCACATAGCCGGCCCGCGAGCCCAGGACGCGGAAGCGCGGGCCCAGTTGGGCGGTGGTCGCCGAGGCGTAGAGGTGGGAGCGGACGCCGTTCTCGTGCGTGATCGCGAGGAAGGTGTCGTCGTCGGTCTCGGCGCCCGGGCGGCGGATGTCCGCCTCGGCGTACACCGAGACCGCCGGGCCGAACAGGACGAGCGCCTGGTCGACGACGTGGCTGCCGAGGTCGTACAACAGACCTCCGATCTCTTCCGGATCGCCGGACTCGCGCCAGCCGCCCTTGAGTTGGGGGCGCCAGCGCTCGAAGCGGGACTCGAAGCGCTGGACTTCGCCCAGCTCGCCGTCCGCGATGAGCTTGCGGAGGGTCAGGAAGTCGTTGTCCCAGCGGCGGTTCTGGAAGACGGAGAGCAGCAGACCGCGCTCGTCGGCGAGGGCGGCGAGCTCGCGCGCCTCGGCGGCGGTGCCGGCGATCGGCTTGTCCACGACGACGGGCAGACCCGCCTTGAGCGCGGCGGACGCGATCGGCACATGGGTCTTGTTCGGGGACGCGATGACGATCAGGTCCAGCTCTTCGGCGCGGGCCCACAGGTCGTCGGGGGAGGCCGCGAAGCGGATGCCGTCGCCGAACTCGGCGCGGGCCTGCGCCTGCCGCTCCGGGTTCGAGGTGACCACCGTGTCGAGGGCGAGGCCCTCGGTGGCGGCGATCAGCGGCGCGTGGAAGACGGATCCCGCCAGGCCGTAGCCGACGAGGGCCACGCGGAGGGGGGAACCGGGGCGGGAGCCGGCGCCGGAAGCTGTGCTCGTCATGGGTCCACTCATGCCTCCACTTTCGCAACGCTGTTGCCAAAGTGCAAGCGCGGGGGAGAATGGCGTACGTGAACAGGACCGGCGGGGAGTCGAACGTGGCAGGTGGGGCAGTGGTGGGGGCGGGTGCGCCGAGGGGTGCGGGGGGCGTGCGGGGCGCGGCGGGCGTGCCCGGTGCGGCCGGGGTGAATCTGCTCGCCCTGCGCAGTCACAACGCCGCCCTCGTGCTCGACCTGCTGCGCACCGCCGGGCCCGACGGCATCAGCCGCCTTGAAATCGCCGAGCGGACCCGGCTGACCCCGCAGGCCGTCAGCAAGATCACCGCACGGCTGCGGGCGGACGGCCTGGCGGCGGAGGCCGGCCGCCGCGCGTCCACCGGCGGCAAGCCGCGCACCGTACTGCGGCTCGTCCCCGAGGCCGGGCACGCCGTCGGGCTCCACCTCGACCGCGACGAGCTGACGGCCGTGCTCTGCGATCTCACCGGGGCGGTGGTGGCCGAGCGGCGCGCCGCGCTGGGTCTGGGGGCCGGGGCGGAAGCCGTGGTCGAGGGCGCCGCGGCGGAGGTGGAGACCCTCCTCGCGGGGCGGCCCCCGGTGCTCGGGATCGGGGTCGCCCTGCCCGGCCCCCTCGACCACGGGCGCGGTGTGCTGCACCGGGTGACCGGCTTCCCCGAATGGGACGGGTTCCCGCTGCGGGACTCGCTGGCCCGGCGGCTCGGCGCGCCCGTCGTGGTGGACAAGGACACGAACGCGGCGGCGCTCGGGCTCGCGGTGGGCGGCGCCGTGGAAGCCGTCCACGGATCCTTCGCCTACCTCCATCTCGGTACGGGGCTGGGCGCCGGGCTCGTGATCGGCGGCGCCGTGCACCGGGGGGCCAGGACCGGAGCGGGGGAGTTCGGGCACCAGGTCATCCAGCTGGACGGGCCGGTGTGCGGCTGCGGGAACCGGGGGTGCATCGAGGTGCTGTGCCTCGGGGCGGTGGAGCGGGGGGCCGTGGACGAGGCGGCTCGCGTACTGGGCGAGGGCGCGTCGAACCTCGTGGGACTGCTGGACATCGACGTGCTGCTGCTCGGCGGACGAACAGTGGCCCGGCACCGGGAGGCGTTCGTGCACGGAGTCTCGGCGGTGCTTGCCGCCCGGGCCGGGCGAGAGGGGGCGCGTGCCGGGGTCCCGGTGCGGGTTGCTCCCGGTGGGGAGCGGGGGGTCGCGGAGGGGGCGGCCCAGTTGGTGCTGGGGGCGGTGTTCGGGCGGGGGGACGGGTGAGGGGCGGGGATCGGGGCCGGCCGACGTTTGAGGACGAGTAAGCCGGCGCGACAGGGAGTTTGGGGGCGAGCTGCCGAATACGGTTCGCCTGGGTGCGGCGTCTCGGGTGCGGCGCTCCGGATGCGGCGCCTGGGGCGCGGGTCCAGGTACCGCGTCCCAGGTACGGATGCAGGTACGGCGCCCTAGGTACGGGCATTGGTACGGGTCCAGGCAGGGCGCACGAGGCACGGGCCCAGGCGCGCGTCCAAGTACGGCGCCCAAAGCACGGGTCCAGGCACGGCGCCCAAGCCACGGGCTCAGGCGCGCGTCCAAGTACCCGCCCCGCCCCAGCCTCAGCCCCAGTCCCTGGCGCAGACCCAGGCGCCGCCCCGCTCCGCCGACCGAGCGGAGTTCATCAGCGAAAGAGGTCGCCGCAGGCGTGGTGACCCGGTGGGCTCGCGCGCGCATGGCACGGTCGAGGGCCCGATCGGCAAAGGCTCTTCATGCGAAAGCGAATGCGAAAGCGACTGCGCACGACCCTGGCCCCGGCCCTCGCCCTGTCCTTCACGTTCACCGCAGCCGCCCTGTCCCTCGTGCCCGCCACGGCCACCGCCACCGCCCTCACGAACCCCCGCCCCAGCTGCTCCGCCCCGGGCGCCCGTGACTTCCCGGTCAGGACGCGAATCCACGGGGGCCCCGCCGGTTTCGACGTCGGCGGTGGGTTCGGGACCTGGTACATCGACCTCACCAACACCACCGCGCACACCTGCGGCGGCGTCCACCCGGTCGTCGTCCTCGTGGACGAGAAGCGGGCGCTGCGGCCGGAGCAGGCGCGGCTGGAGTTCTACGCCGGCAAGGGCGGGCGCCCGCACCCCGTCGCGTTCGAGAGGAGCGACGAGGACGAGAACATCGGGGTGTTCGACGACGGCTTCCCCGGGTTCACCGTGGGCCCCGGCCGGACCCTCACCGTCAAGGTGCGGCTCTCCGTGACCTCCGACGCGGCGGTGCCGAACGACGTCGTGGCCAACGCGGCCGTCGTGCAGCGGCACGGTGACGACGGGGACTGGGTGGGGGAGTCGAACCCGTACAAGTTCCGGATCGAGAACGACGGCGGAGACGGCGACGGCGTCGTGGACGGCCCCCGGGTCCCCGGCAGCAATGACGGCGGCGCACGGAAGGAGTCGGCCGGCGAGCTGGCCAGGACCGGACACCCGGCGACGGTGCCGTACGGCCTCGCCGCGGCGGCGGGCGTACTCGCTGCAGGCGCCGCGCTGTTCGCCGTATCCCGCCGCCTGCGGCTCCGGCGCCGCTGACCGGCAGGCGGCGGGGACGTACGCGGTGAAGGTCCGCCACCCGCAGCCGGGACTGCGCACATGGGCGACGGGGTCAAGATCAGCCCTGCGTGATTAGGCTGTCCGCGTCGGCACAATGTCGTACCGGCCACCCCAGCACCCCCTTGCGTAGTACGGCAGGAGATCGGCACATGGCAGAACGCAAGCCCATCGAATCGTGGCTCACCGACATGGACGGTGTACTCATCCACGAGGGTGTGCCGATTCCCGGCGCCGACGCCTTCATCAAGAAGCTGCGCGAGTCCGGCCGGCCGTTCCTGGTGCTCACCAACAACTCCATCTACACCGCCCGTGACCTGCACGCCCGCCTGCAGCGCATGGGCCTGGACGTCCCGGTCGAGAACATCTGGACCTCCGCCCTGGCCACCGCCAAGTTCCTGGAGGACCAGCGGCCCGGCGGCACGGCGTACGTGATCGGCGAGGCGGGGCTGACCACGGCGCTGCACGACATCGGGTACGTGCTGACGGACCACGAGCCCGACTACGTCGTCCTGGGCGAAACGCGGACCTACTCCTTCGAGGCCATGACCAAGGCCGTGCGGCTCATCAACAACGGGGCTCGCTTCATCTGCACCAACCCCGACGAGACCGGCCCCTCCACCGAGGGCCCGCTGCCCGCCACCGGCGCGGTCGCCGCACTGATCACCAAGGCGACCGGCAAGCAGCCGTACTTCGCGGGCAAGCCGAACCCGCTGATGATGCGGACCGGGCTCAACGCCATCGGCGCGCACTCCGAGACCAGCGCGATGATCGGCGACCGCATGGACACGGACGTCCTCGCCGGACTGGAGGCCGGGATGGAGACCTACCTCGTCCTCACCGGGCTGACCACGCCCGCGGAGATCGAGAAGTACCCGTACCGGCCGTCGAAGGTCGTGGACTCGATCGCGGACCTCGTCGACCGGATCTGAACGCCTGTCCGAACCCCCTGAGGGGAGCACGGACGCACAGGAACTCGTACGGAGCAGTCGGCGCCCCTCCCCGGATGCGCCGACCCGTCCGTAGGAGGAGTCTCCAGACAACTGGAGGTTCACGATGGGTTCACTGCGACTCGCTCTCTGTGCCGGGGCGGCGGCCGCGGCTGCGCTCACCCCCACCGCGTACGCGGCCGACACCGCCCACGTCTCCGACGCGTTCGACGCGGGCGTCTCCGTGACGCCCGCGTCCCCCGCCCCGGGCAGCGACATCCAGCTGCTGGCGCGGGGCTGCGCGGGGCGGACCGGCACGGCCACGTCCGGGGCGTTCGTCACCGACGCGCAGCTCACCGGCGCGGCGAGGGCCGACGGCACGCTCGTCGGGGAGACCCGCGTCCGCTCCTCGCTCCCACCCGGCACGTACGACATCAAGGTCGGCTGCGACGGTCGCGGCGGCAAGGTGACCGGCAGGATCACCGTCCCCGGGCCGCCCTCCTCGGCCACGGCATCCGCTCTCTCCACCCCCTCCGCTCCGGTCTCGCCGGTGGCCCCCGTCGACGCGGGCGGCGGCGGCACCGCGCACCTCGACTCGGTGAACGCCGCGCACGCCGTGGACGCCCGGAACGCCGGGCCGGGCACCCGGCAGGCGGTGATCGGCCTCATCCTCGCGAGCGTCGCCGCGATCGCCGTGGCGGCGCGCGGCGCCCGCCGCAACCGCGACGTGGACTGACGGTGAGATCCGAGAGTTCCGGGCGGGAGCGTTCCTCCGGCACCGGGCGCCTGCTGGCGGGGGTCGCCTGGGTGGTGCTGCTGCTCGGGCTGTGGCTGTGGGGGCGCGAGGTGACGGACGTACGGCAGGGGACGTCGGCGCCGACCACCGGCGACATGGCGGCGGTGGGTCGGCCGCCGGAGGCGCGGCTGCCGCCCGCGCTCAAGCCGCTCCGGGAGGCCAGGCCGCAGCGCATCGACATCCCGGCGATGGGGGTGCAGGCGCCGGTCGTGTCCCGCGGCCTCGATCCGCGGGGAGCCATCGATCCGCCGCCGTTCGACCAGCCGGGCGTGGTCGGCTGGTACGCGCGCGGGGCGAAGCCCGGGGCGGCCGGGACCGCGCTGTTCGTGGGGCACGTCGACACCGAGACCCGGCCCGCGGTCTTCTACCGGCTCAGCGCGCTGCGGCGCGGCGAGACGGTCCGGGTGATCCGCGACGACGGTACGGTCGCCGAGTTCACCGTGGACGACGTCCGGGTCCTCGCACGCGACCGCTTCGACGCCCAACAGGCCTACGGACCACACCGGTCGGGCCGTGCCGAGCTGCGGCTCATCACCTGCGGCGGCACGTTCGACCGCGCCACACGCAGCTATTCGGCGAACGTCGTGGTCTCCGCGTATCTCAGCGCCACCGGCCTGTGAGGGGGCCAGGTCACCTGGCCCGACCGGCGGCCCGCTCCCCCCGGAGCCGCCGGCCGGGCTGGTCCTCGACCGCGCGCGCACGGGCTGCGGGAGTAACCCGGCGACCGGCGCGGGAGGTTCTGGGGCCAATCCGAACAGGCCGGATTGAGTAACGAGCCGGGGGCTGGGGCCGTTTGAGGCAACTCTAGAACGGATGAGCGCTACGGCCTAGAGTCTGTTTGACGCCAGGTCGACCAGTCGTGGCGCAGAGTGATGCGCGCAGGTGGCGGCCGGATTTATGCGAGGTTTCCGCCGGGTTCGGGTGGGCCGGCGGAAGTTCGTGTCCCTTATATCCCTAATGCTCCTTCGCCCGTCGACTGCCCCCGGTCGGCCGCGCCGGCCCGGTCGTCCGGGGCTGTAACAGCTCGCCGACAAGGCTCGGGCGATCTCGTGAGCGGCGCGGTGGGTATGTCAGGATTGATGCTTCGGACAGTGCACCCAAGGGGGAGTTGGATGTACGGCAAGAAGGGGGCCGGAACTTGGGCGTCCGTAGCGGTGGCGGGGGCGGCACTGCTGCTCGCCGGGTGCTCCTCCGGGGGCGGCGACGAAGACGACGGGTCGGGTTCCAAGGTCACCCAGCAGCCCAGGAGTTCGGACCCGTTCTGGGTCAACCCGTCCGGGAACGCGGCCGAGCAGGTCGCCCGGTATGCGAAGGACGGCAAGAAGAGCGACGCCGAGCAGATCCGCAAGATCGCCGAGCAGCCGACCGGTGAGTGGATCGGCCCGGAGAACCCGGAGGCGGAGGCGCGCGGCTTCACCGAGGCCGCGGAGAAGGCGAACCGGTCCGCGATCCTCGTCCTCTACAACATCCCGCACCGTGACTGCGGCCAGTTCTCCCAGGGCGGCGCCGCGGACGGCGACGCCTACAAGGCCTGGATCGACGGGGTCGCCCAGGGCATCGGCGACCGGCCGGCCACCGTGATCCTGGAACCGGATGCGATCCTGCACCTGGTCAACCAGTGCACACCGAACGAGTTCCACGAGGAGCGCTACTTCCTCCTCAAGAGCGCCATCGGAAAGCTCAAGTCCCTGAAGAACACGAAGGTGTACCTGGACGCGGGCAATGCGGGCTGGGGCCACCCCGACCAGATCTTCGAGCCACTGAAGTGGGCGGGCATCGCCCAGGCCGACGGCTTCTCGGTCAACGTCTCCAACTTCTACTCGACCAAGGACTCCATCGCGTACGGCAAGCAGTTGTCCGCGAAGGTCGGCGGCAAGCACTTCGTGATCGACACCAGCCGCAACGGCAACGGGCCGTACACGAGCGGCAAGGCCGACGAGAACTGGTGCAACCCGCCGGGCCGTGCGCTCGGTGAGGAACCGACCACCAAGACCGCCGACCCACTGGTGGACGCCTATCTGTGGGTCAAGCGGCCGGGCGAGTCGGACGGCACGTGCAAGGGCGGGCCCAAGGCGGGGGAGTGGTGGGCGGATTACGCCCTCAAGCTGGCCAAGTCCAGCAAATAGCCGACTACTCGCGTACGTGACTGGGGGCGCCCTCCGAAGCGAGATCGGAAG
>NZ_JBMNDS010000130.1:0-17153 GCF_052543295.1 Streptomyces sp. SAS_270 | reverse complement strand
CCCCCCCCCCCCCCCCCCCCCCCCCCCCCCCCCCCCCCCCCCCCCCCCCCCCCCCCCCCCCCCCCCCCCCCCCCCCCCCCCCCCCCCCCCCCCCCCCCGACCGGTCAGTTCATGATGACCGGTGGCCGTTCAGATTCAGCTGCAACCGCTGGTCGAACCGCAGCCCTCGCAGATGTAGCAGGAACCGGCCCGCTGCATCTTCGTACCGCAGGAGAAGCACAGCGGAGCGTCCGCCTGGATGCCCAGCTGCATCTCCACCAGCTCGGCGCTGGTGTGCGCCTGCTGGGGGGCCGGCTTGGCCGCCTCGACCTCGGCCTTCGGCGCGGCGACGGCCTTCAGCTCCTGCGCACGGGGGGCGGACCGCTCCTGCGCACGGGGCGCGGACTGAGCCAGACCCTCGACGTCGACGTCCTCGTCGTCCATGGAGGGCTCGTACGAACCGGTCTCCAGGTGACGCTGGCGCTCCTCGGCGGAGTGGATGCCGAGCGCGGAGCGGGTCTCGAAGGGCAGGAAGTCCAGCGCCAGGCGGCGGAAGATGTAGTCGACGATCGACTGCGCCATCCGCACGTCCGGGTCGTCCGTCATGCCGGCCGGCTCGAAGCGCATGTTCGTGAACTTCGAGACGTACGTCTCCAGGGGCACGCCGTACTGCAGACCCACCGACACGGCGATCGAGAAGGCGTCCATCATGCCCGCGAGGGTCGAACCCTGCTTCGACATCTTCAGGAAGACCTCGCCGAGACCGTCGTCCGGGTAGGAGTTGGCGGTCATGTAGCCCTCTGCGCCGCCGACCGTGAAGGACGTCGTGATGCCGGGACGGCCCTTGGGGAGGCGCTTGCGGACCGGGCGGTACTCGACGACCTTCTCGACGGCCTTGCGGATCTCCGTCTCGGCCTTCGCGGTGACCTCGACCTTCTCCTTCTCCTTGGTCTTGGCGGAGAGGGGCTGGCCGACCTTGCAGTTGTCGCGGTAGATGGCGAGCGCCTTGACGCCCATCTTCCACGCCTCGAAGTAGACCTCTTCGACGTCCTCGACGGTCGCCGTCTCCGGCAGGTTGACCGTCTTGGAGAGCGCGCCGGAGATCCACGGCTGGATCGCGGCCATCATGCGGACGTGGCCCATCGCGGAGATGGAGCGCTCGCCCATGGCGCAGTCGAAGACCTCGTAGTGCTCGTGCTTGAGACCGGGGGCGTCGATCACGTTGCCGTTCTCGGCGATGTGGGCGACGACCGCCTCGATCTGCTCCTCCTGGTAACCCAGGCGGCGCAGGGCCTGCGGAACGGTGCCGTTGACGATCTGCATCGAGCCGCCGCCGACCAGCTTCTTGAACTTGACCAGCGCGAGGTCGGGCTCAAGGCCGGTGGTGTCGCAGGACATCGCAAGACCGATGGTGCCGGTCGGGGCGATGACGGACGCCTGCGAGTTGCGGAAGCCGTTCTTCTCGCCGAGGCGGAGCACGTCCTGCCAGGCCTCCGTGGCGGCGGCCCAGATCGGCGTGTCCAGGTCGTCCATGCGGACGGCCACGGCGTTGGCGTCGGAGTGCTGCTTCATGACGCGCTGGTGAGGCTGCGCGTTGCGGGCGTAGCCGTCGTACGCGCCGACGACCGCGGCGAGTTCGGCGGAACGCTTGTACGACGTACCCGTCATCAGCGAGGTGATGGCGCCGGCCAGGGCGCGGCCGCCGTTCGAGTCGTACGCGTGGCCGGTCGCCATCAGCAGGGCGCCGAGGTTGGCGTAGCCGATGCCGAGCTGGCGGAAGGCGCGGGTGTTCTCGCCGATCTTCTGGGTCGGGAAGTCCGCGAAGCAGATGGAGATGTCCATCGCGGTGATGACGAGCTCGACGACCTTCGAGAAGCGCTCCGCGTCGAAGGACTGGTGGCCGAGGCCGTCGTCCTTGAGGAACTTCATCAGGTTCAGCGAGGCCAGGTTGCAGGACGTGTTGTCCAGGTGCATGTACTCGCTGCAGGGGTTCGAGCCGTTGATACGGCCGGACTCCGGGCACGTGTGCCACTGGTTGATCGTGTCGTCGTACTGGATGCCCGGGTCGGCGCAGGCCCAGGCCGCCTCGGCCATCTTGCGGAAGAGCGACTTGGCGTCGACCTCCTCGATGACCTCGCCGGTCATGCGGGAGGTGAGGCCGAACTTGCCGCCCTCCTCGACCGCCTTCATGAAGGTGTCGTTCACGCGGACCGAGTTGTTGGCGTTCTGGTACTGGACGGACGTGATGTCGTCGCCGCCCAGGTCCATGTCGAAGCCCGCGTCACGCAGGGCGCGGATCTTCTCCTCTTCCTTCACCTTGGTCTGGATGAAGTCCTCGATGTCGGGGTGGTCGACGTCGAGGATGACCATCTTGGCGGCGCGACGCGTGGCGCCACCCGACTTGATCGTTCCTGCGGAGGCGTCGGCACCGCGCATGAAGGAGACCGGGCCGGAGGCGTTGCCGCCGGAGGACAGGAGCTCCTTGGAGGAGCGGATACGGGAGAGGTTCAGGCCGGCGCCGGAGCCGCCCTTGAAGATCATGCCCTCTTCCTTGTACCAGTCGAGGATCGACTCCATGGAGTCGTCGACGGCCAGGATGAAGCAGGCGGAGACCTGCTGGGGCTGGGGGGTCCCGACGTTGAACCAGACCGGGCTGTTGAAGCTGAAGATCTGGTGCAGGAGGGCGTACGCCAGCTCGTGCTCGAAGATCTCGGCGTCGGCGGGCGAGGCGAAGTACTTGTAGTCCTCACCGGCCTTCCGGTACGTCTTCACGATGCGGTCGATGAGCTGCTTGAGGCTCACCTCTCGCTGCGGGGTGCCGACGGCACCGCGGAAGTACTTACTGGTGACGATGTTGACCGCGTTCACCGACCAGAAGCCGGGGAACTCGACGCCACGCTGCTCGAAGTTGACCGAGCCGTCGCGCCAGTTGGTCATGACGACGTCACGGCGCTCCCACTCCACCTCGTCGTACGGATGCACGCCAGGGGTGGTGTGGATGCGCTCGATGCGCAGTCCCTTGCTGGCCTTGGCTCCGCTCTTCGCGCGGGAACCTCGTGCCGGACCGCTCGCCGTCTCTGTCATGCCGCCTCCCTGTATCAGGCTAAAACGCCCTGAAGTGCCATGTTCTTCCCATGGCACGGTGTGTGTCTGGTACTGCGAGAGCCGCAGAAACGCGGCCTCCCTCAGCAGGTCTGTGGTCGCCGCCGGTGGGCCGGGGCCGGACTGTCCGTCCGGGCCCGGCCCGCCGGTCAGTCGGCGGCGCCGGCGGGCACGGGGACCTGAGCAGTCCCTCCGGACCCGCGGTCGCTTTCCGGGCGCTCCGCGACAGCGTCTTCGTGGTCCTCGTCGTCCACGGCGGGACGCCGCCCCGTTTCGTCCCTGAGTTCCGCGATGGCGGCCTCGAAATCATCGAGCGAGTCGAACGCCCGGTACACGGACGCGAAACGCAGAAACGCGACGAGGTCGAGTTCCTGCAACGGGCCGAGTATGGCCAGACCCACGTCGTGGGTGGTCAGTTCGGCGCTTCCGGTGGCGCGCACCGCTTCCTCGACCCGCTGGCCGAGCTGGGCGAGCGCGTCCTCGGTGACAGGCCGCCCCTGGCATGCCTTGCGTACGCCGTTGATGACCTTGGTACGGCTGAAGGGCTCGGTCACGCCGGAGCGCTTCACCACCATCAGCGAGCACGTCTCCACGGTCGTGAAACGACGGGAGCAGTCGGGACACTGGCGGCGCCTGCGGATCGACGTGCCGTCATCCGTCGTACGACTGTCGACGACGCGGCTGTCGGGGTGCCTGCAGAAGGGGCAGTGCATGGCTCCAACCCTCCTTCACAGCACGACTCAATAGCCTCGTAAGGCCCCTTGGGCCCCTCGAAGCAGCCCCAAGCATAGGCGATGGTCGAGGACCTGGAGGACAGGGGGACCACAACTTCTGGGCTGCTGTCGCAATCCAACCACTAGATATGGGGATCGGCCCGGAAATTCACCAACGACACGCGTGTCGCACCGGGATTGGCATGTGCCACGCGGCCATACCGCTGCCGGGCCGGACGAGGATACGGTGGACGCGGCACGACAGGGGGCCGGTCCCCGATCGACGGGGCGGCTGATGGCAGACTGGCCTCCACCCGCGTGGGCCCACAAGGCCATCGCTCCGGCGGTGAAGAGTACAGCAATACGCCCTTTTGTCCGCCGGACACTTCGTCAGCCATACACCCAGGCGCTTGATCACGTCAGACAATCCACGGTTTTTCACTCGAACGTGTGTTTGGCGCAACCTTTCGAAAGCAACTACCGTTGTCCAGCAGGGAGACCATCGAGAGGGGCCGACGTGACCACCACCGCAGACAGCGCCACCATCACTGCCCAGGACCGCTCCCAGGGCCGACTCGAGCCGGTGCATGCGATGAACGAAGCAGCCATGAATCACGAGGGGCCCAAGCGCTCCCTGCCCGGCCGACCTCCAGGCATCCGGGCCGACAGCACCGGACTCACCGACCGGCAGCGCCGGGTGATCGAGGTCATCAGGGACTCCGTGCAGCGGCGGGGCTACCCGCCGTCGATGCGTGAGATCGGACAGGCCGTGGGCCTCTCCAGCACGTCCTCGGTCGCACACCAGCTGATGGCGCTGGAACGCAAGGGCTTCCTGCGCCGCGACCCGCACCGCCCGCGCGCGTACGAGGTCCGCGGCAGCGACCAGTCCTCCGCACAGCCCACCGACACGGCGGGCAAGCCGGCCGCGTCGTACGTCCCGCTCGTCGGCCGTATCGCCGCCGGTGGACCGATCCTCGCCGAGGAGTCGGTCGAGGACGTCTTCCCGCTTCCCCGCCAGCTCGTCGGCGACGGCGAGCTGTTCGTCCTCAAGGTCGTCGGTGACTCGATGATCGAGGCCGCGATCTGCGACGGGGACTGGGTGACGGTCCGCCGCCAGCCGGTCGCGGAGAACGGCGACATCGTGGCCGCGATGCTGGACGGCGAGGCCACGGTCAAGCGCTTCAAGCGCGAGGACGGCCACGTGTGGCTGCTGCCCCACAACTCCGCGTACCAGCCGATTCCCGGTGACGAGGCGACCATCCTCGGCAAGGTCGTCGCGGTGCTCCGGCGGATCTGACAGCCCGCGGCGGGCCGACGCCCGCCCCAGACCGGGCCCCGGAACCAACTGCGCCGGTTCCGGGGCCCTGTGCGTTGTATGGCCGGGGGTCTTGGGCGGCGGTTGCGCTGCCCAAGGCCCCTTCGGTCTTTGTGCGCGTCCCTGAGGGCGGTTTTTGTGCGCGGCACTGCGGGGCCTGCGGCCCACGAGGCCGGGGGCCTTCTGACGGGGAGGCCTACGCCTCCTCCGCCTCCGCCTCTGCCTCCGCCGCGCCTCCCGCATCCTCCGTCTTCCGCGCCATCTCATCGATCGCGGAGAGCGATCTCCGTACCTGGTTGCGGTCAGTCGTGAACCAGAAGTCGGGCAGGGACGCCTTCAGATAGCTGCCGTACCGGGCCGTGGCCAGCCGCTGATCCAGCACCGCCACGACGCCTCGGTCCCCCGTCGCCCGTACGAGGCGGCCGGCGCCCTGGGCCATCAGAAGCGCCGCATGGGTGGCGGCGACGGCCATGAAGCCGTTGCCTCCCGCGTCCTCGACGGCTTTCTGGCGGGCGCTCATCAGGGGGTCGTCGGGGCGCGGGAAGGGGATCTTGTCCATGACGACCAGCTGGCAGCTGGGGCCCGGGACGTCCACGCCCTGCCAGAGCGACAGCGTGCCGAAGAGACACGTCTTCGGATCGGCCGCGAAGTTCTTGATCAGCTCCCCGAGCGTCTCCTCACCCTGGAGGAGGATCGGGAACTCGGGAATGCGGGTGCGCAGCTCGTCGGCGGCGAGCTGAGCCGCACGCATGGAGGAGAACAGGCCGAGGGTGCGTCCGCCGGCCGCCTGGATCAGCTCGGTGAGTTCGTCCAGCATGTCGGTACGGTCACCGTCCCGCGCGGGGCGCGACAGGTGCTTGGCCACGTAGAGGATGCCCTGCCTGGGGTAGTCGAAGGGCGAGCCGACGTCGAGGCCCTTCCACTGCGGCAGGTCGTCGCCCTCCGTGCCCTCGGGGGCAAGCCCCAGCGACGCCCCCACCCCGTTGAAGTCACCGCCGAGCTTCAGCGTCGCGGAGGTCAGGACGACGGAGCGGTCGGAGAAGAGCTTCTCGCGCAGAAGCCCCGACACGGACATGGGGGCGACCCGCAGCGAGGCCCCGAAACGGTCGTGCCGTTCGTACCAGACGACGTCCCACTCGGAGCCGTTGGTGATCCGCTCCGCCACATCGTGCACCGACTCCACCGAGGCGAGCGCCTGCTTGCGGACCGCGTCCTCGTCCTGGACGGACTTGTCGCGTGTGGCACCGATCGCGGAGATCACCGTACGGGCGGCGTCGCGCAGCGCCATCAGCGCGTACCCGAGGTCCTCCGGGATCTCCTCCAGGCGGCCGGGCAGCGCCAGCTCCATGACCCGCTCAAAGCCCTCGGCAGCGGTCTGGAGCTGGTCCGCGGCCTTCTCGTTGGCGAGCTTCGCGGCTCGGCGCACGGCTCGGTTGACCTGGCCGGGGGTGAGCTCGCCGGTCGCGACGCCGGTGACGCGGGAGACCAGCTCATGCGCCTCGTCGACGATCAGCACTTCGTGCTGGGGGAGAACCGGCGCGCCCTCGATGGCGTCGATCGCGAGCAGCGCGTGGTTGGTGACGACGACCTCGGCGAGCTTGGCGCGTTCGCGGGCCATCTCGGCGAAGCACTCCGCGCCGTACGCGCACTTCGTGGCGCCCAGGCACTCCCGGGACGACACCGACACCTGGGCCCAGGCGCGGTCGGACACGCCCGGGGTGAGGTTGTCGCGGTCGCCGGTCTCCGTCTCGTCCGACCAGTCCCGCAGCCGCAGCAGGTCCTGGCCGAGCTTGCTGGTGGGCGCGGCCGCCTCGAACTGGTCGAAGAGGCCCTCCTCCTCGTCCTGCGGCATGCCCTCGTGCAGCCGGTGCAGGCACAGATAGTTCGACCGGCCCTTGAGCATCGCGAACTCGGGGCGGCGACGCAGCAGTGGATGCAGCGCGTCGACCGTGCGCGGGAGATCCCGCTCGACGAGCTGCCGCTGCAGCGCGAGGGTGGCGGTCGCCACGACGACGCGCTCCCCGTGCGCGAGCGCGGGCACCAGGTAGCCGAGGGACTTTCCGGTGCCGGTGCCCGCCTGGATCAGCAGATGGGAACTGTCGTCGATCGCGGCCTCGACGGCTTCGGCCATGGTCACCTGGCCAGGGCGCTCCGTACCGCCGACGGCAGTGACGGCAGCATGCAGGAGTTCGGGGAGTGAGGGCTTCGTCATAGCGCGACCACCCTACGGGTCAGGACTGACAATCGGGCGATCAAGGCGGCGGAGGGGGATGCGATCAAGACGTGCGCGTCCGGTGTGATCAAGGCTGGTGGAGGGGGTTCGGGACGGTGCCGTGGACGGCGGCGTGCGGGCGCTGGGGGCGGTCGCGGTAGCCGTCGAGGTGCAGCCGGTTGCGGTTCAGGCAGAGCCGCTCGATGCGCGGAGCGAGCAGGTCGAACGTCTCGTAGCGCTCCTTGAGCTCGGGGAAGCGTGCCTGGTGGCGAACGATCTCCGCACGGACGAGCGTCCAGAATTCGGCCTCCGGAACCCCCAGCTGCTCTTCGCACAGGGGCGCGAGATAGCGGAACACTCCTACGAAGAGCCCGGAATGGATGAACTGCGGCAGGAACGCGGGCGGCTCGGTGAGGAGAACGTTCCGTACGTCGTCCGGCATGGACGCGTGCTCCGGCAACGGATCCGCGCTCACATTGACGTCGTCCACGAAGTCCTTGACCGCGAGCCGTACCGGCACGTCATGGTCGTCGAAGACAACGATCGCGTTCTCTCCATGGGGACTGAACACAGTGCCGTAGCGATAGAGGAAGTGCAGCAGCGGCGGCAGCAGGGCGGCGAACAGCCGGCGCAGCCATGCTCTGGACGTGAGCCCCGAGCGGGCGACCAGCTCGGCGGTGAAGGCGCGGCCGTCGGGGTCGGTGTGCAGGAGTGCGGCGAGCGTGCGCGCGCGTTCGCCGGGCGCCAGATGACGGGAGAGCGGCTCCCGCCAGATCGCTCCGAGCAGCTCCTTGTACTGGTAGGGCACTTCGGGCAGTGCGTCGTACTCGGGATGTCCCACGGCCACCGAGGCGACCTCGCCGAGCAGGATCACGGCGCAGGCGTCGCGCAGGAAGGGGTCTGCGTCGCGCACCGCGTGCATCCACCTGGTGACGGCGGGGGCCGCGAGCGTCCGCTCCGTCGGAAGGCCGCGCCACACCAGGGTGTTCAGGACGGACAGCGGCAGCTTCACCGTGTGCCGGTCGGGGCGGGAGGTGTTGAGGAACGTGCGGATCGACTGCTGGGCCAGCCGCAGATCACCGTCCGAGTGCAGCGGAACGATCACGCCCGCCGCCACCGAGGGGGCGAAGAGAGGCAGGACGACGTCGTCCCACTGCCAGGGGTGCACGGGCAGATAGAGATACGACTCCGGCGCGAGGCCCCGTGTGCGGAGCACCTCGTCGAAGGACTCCCGGGTGGCGGGAGCGAGCTCGCGCGCGTAGAGCTCGTCAGCGGTGTCGAGGCCCGGTACGCCACGGTAGGTGGCGAGCGCGGTGTGCACAGCGATCCACGGCAGGGCGGTCGGCCTTCGCGCCTCCGGCGCCCAGTCGGCGATGTCCCTCGCCGAGAAGCCGAGGCGGCCCTTGTTGAGCACGATCCAGGGGTGGCCGGTCTGGTGGCCTTCCAGTTCCGCGTAGCCGAGCTCGGCGAGCCGGGCTGCCGGGAGCGCGGTGTCATCGAGTCGGGTGTCCGCGGCGAGCGTGGTGCTCAGCTCCCGGATGACGTGCCCGAGCGTCGCTCCGTCCAGCCCCAGTGTGCCGCGGGCCCGGATCAGGAAGCCGAGCGGATCGGTGAAGGGGCGCGGCTCTTCACCGGGCTCGGTAAGGGTGAGAGACGCGGGGTCGACGCGCCAGCTGTCGTACGCGGTTCGGCGGGCGCGAAAGGCGAGGTGGCCTCCGGCGTCGAGGCGAAGCGTGTACGGGCGAGAGGTCGGGGAGTTGTCCGGTTGTGCGCCGGCCGGGGAGGACGCTGACCTCGGCCTCGCCTGCCCCTCCCCTTGCTCCTGCGGCTCCGGCTCCGGCTCCGGCTCCGGCTCCGGCTCCGGCTGGACGATCTCCTCGTATGCGAACTCGCCGATCATCTTGGCGAGCAGTCGGCGTCCGGCCTGTTCCCATCGCTCTTCGCGCAGCTCAGACGGGTCGTACAGAGCGGGCGACGCCCCGAAGGCCGGGGTGGCGGATGGATTCGGCACGGAGGCGCTCCTCGACGGGGAACCGGATCGGGTCGTTCGGAGTTACAGATTGTGACGGCGCTACAACAGATCGCGCAGGGCCCGGTCTCGGACCATGAGGGCTGCCTTCTTCTCGGGAAGGTCGACCTCGGCGGAGAACCGGAAGCCGGCACTCAGAAATGCGGCGATGGAGGGGGTGTTGCGAAGGTCGGGTTCCGCGACGACGCGTGCGCACGTCGGACGCCTGTCGAGTACGAGGTCGGAGACGGCTCGGAGCAGGGCGGAGCCCAGTCCGCGCCCGCGGTTGGCGACACCACCGATGAGGAGGTGGATTCCGGTGTCGTGCGGTCGAGCCGGGTAGTGGCGGGCAAGGAGGTCGAGGTCCGCGCGGTAGATCTCCCAGTAGCTCATCGGTGTGCCGTCCAGCACGCCGAGGCAGGGCACGCTGCGACCGTCCCCGTCGAGCTGCCGCCGCAGATGCTCCTCGGACACCGACTCGGACCCCGCCAGCTCCCAGAACGCCGCGACAGCGGGATCGTTCATCCAGCGGGCGATGAGCGGGACATCCCGTTCGGCGCGTACGGGGACGAGGCGGAAGACACCCACCGGGGTGGCTGTGGGCCCCCAGTCACCGACGCTGTCCAGCAGGTCACCGTTGACAGCGGGAGTGCGGTGAGTGTCGGTCGGCACGAGCGGAGCGGTGTCCGTTGCGGGAGGGGCGGAGTCCGCTGTGGGCGCTGTGGAAACCGGTGGGAGCGGAGTGGAGGCCTCCGTGACCGCGCCAGTGCCGGTGCCGCTGCCCGTGTCCGCGCCGTGTTCGTCCGTGGCCTCGCCGTATGCCCCCGATTCTCTCGCGAAAAGCGCGACGAGCTCGTCGGGCAGACGCAGGTCCAGCGTTTCCTCGCAGTCCGTGTTCGGGCCGGGGCCCGCGTCGAGTGCGGGAACGGGGGCGGTACCGGCGTCGGTGCTCGCATCGGTGGGAGGCACGGCGACGCTCCTCTCAGGAGACGGGGTGGGTCATGTTCCTCAGGAATGAAGGGGGTTGGCGATGGTGACGTAGACGGACTGGGTGTCGACCGGGCCGACGAGCTCGTCGAGGCCGTGCAGTCGGGTCAGCAGGTTGGCCTTGCAGCGCAGGATGGGCGAATCGAGCAGGTGGGCGGGCAGGGACGTACGCAGGCGTGCCGGGCCGGTGGCGACATCGGAGAGGAAGCGGCGGAATGCGGCCAGCAGCAGCCGCTCGTCGGCGAGGCGTTGGGAGCCGAACGCGCCGACGAGACCGAGCACGTTGTTGATGGCGAGGTAGTACGCGAAGCGTTCGTCGGTGACCTCGTCGGAGACGAAGGTGTCGCTGTGGTCCCCGATGCCGGGCAGTCGGGAGTCGAGTTCCGCGCGGCGTGAGGAGCGGAAGTAGTACCCCTGGTTGTCGCGGTAGCGGCCGCCCGCGGGCCAGCCCTCCGAGTCCAGCAGCAGCAGGGTGTTCTGCTGGTGGGCTTCCAGCGCGATCCCGGCCTCGCTGTCGAGCCAGAGCACAGGGCGTACGACCTGCTCCAGGTAGCGCAGGAACCACTCGGCCGCGACAGCGCCGCGGGGGCGGCCGGTACGGCCCGCGAGGCGCGTGACGATCTCGGCGAGCCGGGATCGCATGACCGGCCTGTCCTCGGTCCGGTCCCGTGCGCCCGGCTGGGCGTGGGGGCGTGGCGACACGAGCCCCGCGACGCATGTGGCGTCGTCCGTCGGACCGAACGGATTGTGGCGGATCACCACGTCGAGCCCGGGCAGGGGCCGGCCCTCCGGGTCGTCCACGGCGAGCCACGCCGGGTCGCGGACGATGTCGAAGCCCGGGTGGACGGCCTGCCACTGCTTGGACAGGCCGCTGCGCAGCAGGCGGTGGACCTCCACGCCCCGGTGGAGTTCCTTGCGGAGGTTCTCACGGCGGGAGTTGGTGATGCGCAGGCCCAGTGACAGTTTCAGCATCGCGGGGGCACCGGTGCGGTAGACGGTGCGGACGGAGGAGGTCGGGTGCCAGCAAGCGCCGTGCGGGCCGAGGTCGCGCAGCAGCCCGGCGTCGAGCAGGGCCGCGGCCTCGGGGCGGTGCAGGACTTCACGCATCTGCCAGGGATGCAGGGGCAGGACGGCGTATCCGTCGGGCAGCGGGAGGCCGGTTCCGGCCAGCCGTTCCGTGAGTTGTTCCGCGGCGACGGGGCGACCGCGTTCCGTCCACGCCGAGTCGGCCGCGAGCGCCGACGGGGCGACGGCCATCCAGTGCAGCGGGAAGGAGCCTCGCAACTCCGGTGAATACAGGTGGGCTTCGGCTGTCGAGAGTCCCTCGCGGCTTTTCGGTGTGGGGTGCTGCGGATGGCCTAGCACGAGCGACTGCTCGGCGGCGAGAAAGAGGTCGGCTCCGTCGACGGGCCGTTCTCGCCGGTCGCGGATGAACAGGGCGGTGCGGCGGACGGAGTCGGCCACTCGTCCCACGACGTCGGCGCCGTCATCGCCGGGGTCGGGCTGCGGCCCACGCTCCGAGTGGCTCGCCGTGCCCTCCTGGACCGTGACGGGCGGAGCTCCCCGTCCGGTGGTCGGCGCGGCCCAGGCGGCCTGCCGGGCGAGCAGTGCCGCCACTGTGACCGCGTCGGCGGGCGGCGCCCCGTCGGGAGCGTCTGCGAGGTACGGGAGGCCGAAGCGGTGCCAGCCGGTCGGGGACCAGTAGTGGACGGGTGCCAGCAGCGCCGTGCCGCTGGCGGGCAGGGGGATGCGCAGGGTGCCGTCGTCGGGGGCGGCAAGGTCGTTCTCCCGGACCCAGCAGCGCAGCAGGTTCTCGACGGCTGCCGCCTGGGCAGCGGTCTGCACGTCGGGATGTTCCAGCAGGTCGGCGGTGCAGCCGCGCAACCCCTCGGCCTCGCCTGCCCCTCCCTTCTGCCGGGGGACGACCGACTCGGCCGCCGGCGCGAACGGGGCCTGTGCTCCGCCGGCCGCTCGCTCATGGGTGTGGGGTCGGCCGTTGGGTGCGGGAGTGGCGTTCAAGTGCGTTCCTCGTAAGGTCGTTCAGGCTCGTGCGGCGACGAGCGCGGGGGTTCCGGCGTGCGCGCTGCCGTTGGGCGTTCCTGGTCTGCTCGGCGTACGTGGCCTGCTCTGCGTAAGGGGTCGACGCGGCGTGAACGAACGGAGCGGGGCCAGGACCGGGTCGGGCCCTCTCGTCGCCTGCCGCATCGGCGGCTCGACGGTTCGGCGTCGCGCGCTCGCTGCGTTCCGACATACCGAAGTCGCGCTCCTCGGCACGTCGCCACAACGCACCCCGTCACCGTCCCCATCAGCGCCTCGGCCACCCACTCATCCGCCGTGCCCGCGCTCGGCAGGGCCGGTGCGGTCGGGGCGGCGGGGCGCAGGGTGTCCCGCAGGCCCGCGGGCCGCCGCCGCGACCGCGTCCGACAGCCGGTCGAGCACCGCGCTCGCCTGCTCGTCGCTGATCGTCAGCGGCGGGAGCAGGCGCACCACGCTCGCGTGGCGCCCGCCCAGTTCCACGATCAGCCCGCGGTCCAGGCACTCCCGCTGGACGGCGGCGGCCAGTTCGGGCGCGGCCGGTCGGGGTCCGCCGACGGAATCAGCGACGGCCTCCGGGTCGACGAGCTCGACGCCGATCATCAGCCCGCGGCCGCGCACATCACCGATGCAGGGGAACTCATGGGCCAGTAGCCGCAGTTGGGCGAGCATCCGGGCGCCCAACGTTCCGGCACGCTCGGCAAGACGGTTCTCGCGAACGTACGCGAGAGTCGCCGTACCCGCTGCCATGGCGAGCTGGTTGCCCCGGAACGTACCCGCGTGCGCGCCCGGTTCCCAGACGTCGAGGTCCTCGCGGTAGACGACGACGGCCAGTGGCAGGCTGCCGCCGATGGCCTTGGACATGACCATCACGTCCGGTGTGATCCCGCTGTGTTCCACGGCCCAGAAGGTGCCGGTCCGGCCGACCCCGGTCTGGACCTCGTCCGCGATCAGCGGGATGGACCGCGCCGCGGTGATCTCGCGCATCCGGCGCATCCAGTCCTCGGGGGCGGGAATCACACCGCCCTCGCCCTGGACGGGTTCGAGGATCATCCCGGCCGGTCGCGCCACGCCCGACTTGGTGTCGTCGAGCACGGACTCGGTCCAGCGTGCGGCGAGTTCGGCACCGCGGGCACCGCCGATGCCGTACGGGCAGCGGTAGTCCTGCGGGTACGGCAGCCGCGTGACCCGTACGTCGGGCGCTCCCCCGGAGGCTTCGAGCGCTCCCGCGGTCATCCCGTGGTACGCGCCGGTGAACGCGAGCATTCCGCTGCGCCCGGTCGCCGCGCGCACCAGTTTGAAGGCGGCCTCGACCGCGTCCGTCCCGGCCGGTCCGCAGAACTGGACCCGCGCGTGCTCGGCGAACTGAGGGGGGAGCGTGTGGAAGAGCTCGGTGATGAAGGCGTCCTTGACGGGGGTGGCGAGGTCGAGGACGTGCAGTGGGGCACCCGAATCGAGGACGTTTCTGATCGCCTCCAGGACCACCGGATGGTTGTGCCCGAGCGCCAGGGTCCCTGCGCCGGAGAGGCAGTCGAGGTAGCGGCGCCCGTCGGCGCCCTCGATCGTCAGGCCACGCGCCCGCACGGGGACGATGGGCAGGGCGCGCGCATAGGTGCGCGCCGCCGACTCGCGCGCCGACTGGCGCTTCAGGATCCCTTCGTGCGCCACGCGCGCCCGCTCGGACCCGCCCTCGCGCGCCCCTTCGTGGTTCTCCTCCGGTTCACGCCCCACCGGCACCACCGCAGACTCCGTCAATGCCACGACTACAGGTCCTCCCGCTGTCCCCGGGCGAGTTGGCAGAGGTGCAGGACGCACGCTGAACGCATGCGTCTGGTCCCCCGTACGTACCAACGACGCGACCCGCGCGGGGAAGCGGGTCATCCGAAGATCCTTGCCGTGGTGGGCCGAAGATCCCTGCCGTGACGGAACCGTTGCCGTTCCGTCGGAAGTCCCCCACAGCGACCGCATAGTCTTTGGTGCCGTTCAGCGATACCGAATGATCACCGGCCGACCGGCATCCGCGGTCACCGAGCTGCTGCGGCAGCGCTGATTTCACTTACGCCCAGGGGGAGTCACACCATGCGATCGATACGCCCGCTCTTCGCCGCTCGCCGAGGGAGGAGCGCGCGTCGCAGAACCTCCCCCGTGCTGGCCGCCGTCGGCCTGACCGCGGCGCTCGCACTGACCGCCACCGCCTGCAACTCCGGTGACGACAAGGCGGACGGCGAGCCGGGCTCGTCGGCGTCCGCGTCCCAGGACAACGGCAAGTTCAAGATCCCGGACGACATCAAGAACAAGCTCAAAGAGCACGGGATCGACATCGACAAGTGGAAGCACGGCGCCTGGAAGAACTGGGACAAGGACGACTGGCTGCGCGAGGCCGACGACTACATCAACCCCATCATCAAGGGGCTGTGGGACCCGGACCGGATGCGCGGCGCCGACGACCCCGACAAGGACAAGGGCGTCGACGACAGCGACCTCTCGGGTGACCAGGGCGTCACCGACCCGACCCCGGCGTCGGTGACCGCACAGGCCGTGAAGACCGCGTACCACGACAACGCGGCCGAGTCCGGCAAGGTCTTCTTCGACTCTCCCGAGGGCACGATGGTCTGCTCGGCGACGGTCGTCGAGGACCCCGCCCACCCGGGCAAGTCCAACCTCGTGTGGACGGCGGGCCACTGTGTGCACGCGGGCAAGAAGGGCGGCTGGTACCGCAACATCGCCTTCGTGCCCTCGTACAACAACGACGGCAGGACGGCCGCCGATCTGCAGAAGGCCACCAAGGCGGAGGTCGCTCCGTACGGTGTCTGGTGGAGCGACTGGGCGCAGACCTCGGACCAGTGGATCGAGCAGGGCGGTTCGACGGGCGGCAAGGGCGCGTCGTACGACTTCTCGGTGCTGCATGTGACGCCGGAGAAGGGCGGTAGCGGCAAGTCCCTGGAGGAGACCGTCGGTTCGGCGCTCCCGGTGAACTTCAACGCTCCGGCCGTGCCGAAGGTCACGAGCATCACGGCGACCGGTTACCCGGCGGCGGCGCCCTTCGACGGACAGAAGCTGTACCAGTGCACAGACAAGCCGGGGCGGTTGTCCCTCGCCAAGGCGGACCCGACGATGTACCGCATCGGCTGCACCATGACCGGCGGTTCGTCCGGCGGCGGCTGGGTGGCGACCGGGTCGGACGGCAAGCCCGCGCTGGTGTCCAACACGTCGATCGGCCCGGTCAGTTCGGGTTGGCTGGCCGGCCCGCACCTGGGCCCGGTGGCCAAGGGGATCTACGACTCGGTGAGCAAGAAGTTCGCCGGTCAGTGACGCGGCGGACGTAGCAGGGTAGGACAGGCGGTGGCGGGGTGGCTCGCTGGTTTGCTCACCACCCCACCGCCGTTCGTCCCCGGTTGCCGCGCGCGGGGAAGTGTCGCGTTCGAGCGGGTTCCATCGAGTTCCGCTCTCCGCGAGCCGCTTCCCCGCCCGGCAGCACATGACACACCGCTCCAACGGGGGTTACATCAGCATGCGTTCCCTACATACGTCCGCCACACGAAGGCACCGCAGGCGCTCCGTTCTCGCCGCCACCGGTCTCGTCGCGGCCCTGGCGCTCACCGCCACCGCCTGCAACTCCGGTGACGACAAGGCGAGTGACAAGCCCGACGCGGCCTCGTCCTCGTCCTCGTCCGGCAAGGACAAGATCAAGATCCCGGACGACATCGCCGACAAGCTCAAGGAGCACGGCATCGATGTCGACCAGTGGGAGGACGGCGGCTGGAAGAACTGGGACAAGGACAAGTGGCTCAGTGAGGCCAAGGACTTCGTCAATCCGGTGATCGAGGGGCTCTGGAAGCCCGAGCGGATGAAGTCCGCCAAGGACCCGAACAAGACGATCACGGCGAAGGACGCTTCGGCCGACCAGGGGATCAGCGACCCGGATCCCGCACCGGTCGAGGCCGAGGCGGAGAAGACGCCGTACCACGAGAACGCCGCGCCGGTCGGGAAGGTCTTCTTCGACTCCCCCGAGGGCTCGATGGTCTGCTCCGGCACGGTCGTCAAGGACGTCAACCACCCGGGCAAGTCCAACCTCGTGTGGACCGCGGGTCACTGTGTGCACGCGGGTGGCAGCGGCGGCTGGTACCGCAACCTCGCCTTCGTCCCGTCGTACAACGACCTCGGCAAGTCCGAGGCGGAGCTCGGCGGTGCGACGGCGGCGGAGGTCGCGCCGTACGGTCAGTGGTGGGCGGACTGGGCCACCACCTCCGACCAGTGGATCTCCGGCGGCGACGAGACGGGCGGTGCGGGCGCGCCGTACGACTACGCCGTGCTGCACGTGAAGCCGGAGCAGGGCACGAAGTCCCTGGAGGAGACGGTCGGCAACGCGCTGGACGTGGACTTCTCCGCGCCGTCCGCGTCGGACGTCGCCACGATGGGTGCCTGGGGCTACCCGGCCGCGCCGCCGTACAACGGTCTCAGCATGTTCAAGTGCGTCGACCGGCCCGGCCGGCTCTCGCTGGACGCGACCCTGCCGACGATGTACCGCATCGGCTGCACCATGACCGGCGGCTCGTCCGGCGGCGGCTGGTTCCGCGTCGTCGACGGGGAGACGAAGCTCGTCTCGAACACGTCGATCGGCCCGACGGACAACACCTGGCTCGCGGGCCCGCAGCTGGGCAAGGGCGCCCAGACGCTCTACAACAACATGAGTGAGCAGTACGGCGGCCAGTAGGCGTCGCCGGCAGGTGGCCGTATCCGCGGCCGGGACTCCGTACACATGCAGGTGAGGGCCCGCCCCTGGAACGGGGGCGGGCAGATCGG